>SDWL01000100.1 GCA_004195315.1 Lutibacter sp. | reverse complement strand
AGATGTGTATAAGAGACAGACAGACAAGCATTATATCTGGTGTAATTACTGATGTATTAAATCAGCCCTTACCAGGAGTAAGTATTATAATTGATGGGACGAGTCAAGGAGCCTCTTCCGATTTTAATGGAAATTATGAAATAGCAAATGTTTCAGATGGAACATATATTGTTACTGCATCATTTGTAGGATATAAATCTGTAAGTCACCAGATTACTTTTAATGGTGTAGATGCGACTCAAAATTTTATTTTACAAGAGGATTTATTATCTCTTGATGAAGTTATTGTTACAGGTTCATCCAACCCAAAAACGAAATTAGAATCGAGTATTGCTGTTACAACAATGAGCGCAAAACAAATTGAAGAAAGATCATCTCAAAGTACGGCAGATCTTTTGCAATCAATACCAGGGTTTTTAGTTGAAACTTCTGGAGGAGAAACAGGAAATAACTTATTTGCACGTGGAATTCCAACAGCAGGTGCTTATGAGTATGTTCAATTTCAAGAAGATGGATTACCAGTTTTTGAAGATGGTGCATTACAATTTGCAAATATTGATAATTTTCAAAGAGTTGATGCAACGGTAAATAGATTAGAAGCTATTAAAGGAGGTACAGCATCTATTTATGCGTCTGGAGCGCCAGGTGGTATTATTAACTTTATATCTAAGACAGGGCAAAATGAGTTTGAAGGAACTACTAAATTAACCGTTGGTGACTATGGTTTATTCAGAACAGATTTTAATTTAGGAGGAGCTATTGTTGAAGATAAATTATTTTTTAATGTTGGTGGTTTCTATAGAGTTGATGATGGTATTAGAAATCCAGGATATAAGGCAAACAATGGTGGTCAGGTTAAATTTAATATGACCTACAAGTTTGACAAAGGATACGCACGTATTAATTATAAGAACCTAAATGATAGAACAATATTTTATCAATCAACACCATTTGTAAAAGATGGAGATAAAGTAAAAGAATTTTCAGGTTTTGATGCTAATTATGGGACTTTTGCTAACCGTGAAATGGCTAACATTAATGTGCCACAAGGTGGAGGTGGATTTTTTAAAGCTGACTTAGAAGATGGTATTCATCCTAAAACAACTGCGATAGGTGGTGAATTTAAGTATGAATTATCTGATATTGTTTCGGTAAAAAATATTTTTAAATCAACCAATATTGATTTGGATTATAACGCAATATTTGCTGCAGCCTGGATGGGTGGAGTAACAAGTCAATCCGATTACGCTACAGGTTTAGGAATTAATTCTACAGATGCTTTATTTACATATAATAATGGGGGTGCAACTTTAAACTCTAATACAAACTTAAAAAGAGCTGATTTTTGGAATATCAAAAAGAAGATGGACAACTTTGCCAATAACTTAGCCTTTAATTTTAATTTGGATAAAGTAAATTTAAATGTAGGTTATTATTATTCTAACTGGAAATCAAAACAAAACTGGAATTGGAATAGCTTTTTAGCAAGTGTTGAAGACGAAGGAAGATTAGTAAATTTAGTAGATACTAATTCAAATACTGAATATACTTACCATGGTATTTCAGGTATCTCTTGGTTACAAAGAGAATCAGAACTAAAAGGAACATTAAATGCTATTTATGCTGATGCTGAAATAGACGCCAGTGAGGATTTAACTTTAAATATTGGATTCCGTTACGATAGTGACAAATATTCAGGAGCTGGAGATCACGGTACTTGGGGAAATGATATAGGAGTTTTACCAAATAACAATGCAGATAATGGCGTAAATATTTTAACTGGAAACTACGTTTATTGGGATTATGATGTAAGTGAATTGTCTTATACTGCAGCTGCAAATTATAAATTTAATGATAATATGGCGTCTTATGCGAGATATAGCCATGGGTTTAGATCACCAATTGAAGAAGCTTTTTATGTTGCAGTTGAAAGTGGGCTAGGCAATGCAGCCCTTGCAGAATTAGAACCTACTAAGGTGAATCAAACTGAACTTGGTTTTAAATATTCTTCAGATAAATTAGCATTATTTGCTAATGCATTTCATATGAAATTGGATAACGTAACTTATCAAGATATAGGAGTAGGTGGAGTTTCAGAAAGAAAGTTTGCTAATGTAAAAAACATTGGATTAGAGTTAGAAGCCATTTTAAAAATGGGAAAATTTAACTTAAATTTTAATGGAACAATTCAAAATCCAGAGTATAGTGGTTATGAAGGATCTGAATCATCACTTAATGGCAATTTAGCAAGAAGAATTTCCAAAGTATATTTTAATATTAGACCAGATTATAACATCACGGATAACTTTAATATATATGCTAAATACTCATATTTCGGAAAAAAATATAATGATATAGGAAATACATTTGAATTACCAGAATTTGGAGTTGTAAATGCTGGAGCATCTTACAGAGTTAATAATTTAAGATTTGGTTTAAATGCTGCAAACTTATTTAATACAATAGGTCTTACAGAAGGAGATGGTGGAGCACCAGCAAATGGAGAAGTATTTTTAGGAAGATCTATTTTAGGAAGGTCAGTAAAATTATCGGTTGCAGTTAATTTCTAAAAAAAACTATTTACTGCATTTATCAATTTTATGATAAGTGCAGTAAATTTTTAATTATAAAAATCAAATAATAACGGAATAACTTGTTTTAAATGAAGAATATTGGAATAAAAATATCATTATATTTAAATTACTTTGTTTTTGCTATTTTATTAAATAGTGTAGGGATTTTAATTTTAAAATCGTTAGAAAATTATGGTGTAAATGAAGTTCAAGCAAGTGCTTTGGAATGGTTTAAAGATTTGCCAATAGCAATAGTATCATTTATTGTAGCATCCTTTTTACCAAGAATTGGTTACAAAAAAGCAATGTTAGCAGCATTACTGCTATCAATGTTAGCTTGTATTTACATGTATTTTGGTAACTCTTTTTGGTCAGCTAAAATTTTATTTGCCTCTGTTGGAGTTTCCTTTGCATTAATTAAAGTTTCGGTTTATTCAGTCATTGGACTTTTAACAAATAGCCCTAAAGAACATAACAGTTTTATGAGTTCTATTGAAGGTTTTTTTATGATTGGAATTGCCTTAGCTTATTTTTTATTCCCAGCGTTTAATTCAAACGATGATCCAGATGCGTGGCTAAGAGTGTATTGGTTATTAGCAGGATTAACTTTTATTTCATTTGTATTATTATATTTCACAAAATTTGATGAGGGTAGCGAAATACCTGGTGTAAATCTATTGGATGATATAAAACAAATGATAATGCTTTGTACTAAAATGTTAGTACTAATATTTATTTGTAGTGCGTTTTTGTTTGTAATGGTTGAACAAGGAATTATGACTTGGTTACCAACGTTTTACAAACGTGTTTTGCAACTTCCTCCAAATGTTAGTATTATGATGGCAAGTATTTTTGCATTGTCCCTAGCAGTTGGTAGAATTGGAGCTGGTATTGTTTCTAAATACATTTCGTGGTTTTATATTTTATCATTTTGTATTGTAATAGCAATGTTAATGGTGATTTTTGTTTTACCAAAAACTATTGAAGCAGAGGTTGGAGTAATTAATTCAATTAATGATATTCCACTTATAGGATATGCTTTTCCAATTGTTGGAGTTTTTATAGCTCCAATTTATCCCTTATTAAATTCATCAGTTTTAAGTGCCTTGCCAAAAAAATTACATAGCCCTATGACAGGGTTGATAGTTGTATTTTCTGCGCTTGGAGGAACTACTGGATCAACTTTAATTGGGTGGTTATTTAAAAATCATGGAGCTGAATCAGCATTTTTCTACACATTAATTCCAATGGCATTATTATTACTTTCAATAATGGTTTTACATAGGTTAACAAATAAGCAAGAGGCTAAAATTAATTAAATATTAATAGAATGATTAAAGGAATAATATTTGATTTGGATGGTGTAATTACTGATACTGCGGAATTTCATTATTTATCTTGGAAACAATTAAGTAACGAAGAAGGCTTAAAATTTGATAAACTACTAAATGAACAATTAAAAGGAGTCTCACGTAATAAATCTCTTGATAGAATTCTAAAACATAATAATACAACGCTTTCTGAAACGAAACAGAAAGATTATTTAGAGCGTAAAAACAATTATTATCTACAATATCTTAAAAAAATTACTCAAAAAGATTATTTACCTGGAATTAAGAATTTTTTACAAGTATTACAAGCATCAAATATTAAAATAGGATTGGGATCTGCTAGTAAAAATGCCATTTCAGTATTAGAAAAGTTAGAAGCAACTCATTTTTTCGATGTAATAGGTGATGACAATTCAGTTAAAAATGCAAAACCAGCCCCAGATTTATTTCAATATGTAGCTAAAGAACTAGGTTTAACTCCTAATGAGTGTGTGGTAATTGAAGATGCTGCGCCTGGAATAGAAGCTGCTCATGAGGCTGGAATGAAAGCAATAGGAATAGGTTCTAAAGAAATTTTGGGAAATGCAGAAATCGTATTAGAAAGCACAAATTTTTTAAAATTAGAAATAATACAAAATATTTAGACAAATGAACAGTTGGATTTTAAAAGATAATAATTATAAAGAGTCTTATCAACTAAAAGAAACTCTTTTTAGCATTGCAAATGGCTATTTAGGTGTAAGAGGTAGTTTTGAAGAAGGGTTAAATAAAGAAATACCAAGCGTTAGAGGAACTTACATAAATGGTTTTTATGAAAAAGAAGAAATTATTTATGGGGAAAAACTACATGGTTTCCCTGATAACAGTGAAAGTATTCTAAATGTTATTGATACTCAAGGAATAAAGATAAAAATTAATGATGAAGAGTTTTCTTTAGATAAAGGAAAGGTTTTATCATTTGAAAGAGAGTTAAATTTTAAAAAAGGAATTGCAACTAGAACAGTGCACTGGAGGTCTCCAAAAGGAAATGAAATTAATATTGAGTTTAAAAGACTAATTTCATTTGTTCAAAAAGAACTTTTTTTAATTCAGATTGAAGTTGAAGCACTTAATTTTGATGGTGATATTGAAATAATTTCTATAATTGATGGTGATGTAAGTAACATTGTAGTTGAAGATGATCCACGAGTTGGTTCTGCAAATGCGAAAGCACTTAAAGTTATAAATGTTAAACAAGAAAATAATTGCTCGTTTGTAGAAGCAAACACCAAGAATTCTAATTTAACTGTTGTTTCAGGAATTTCGCATAAATACCCTAAAAAATTTCAAGAAACTATTTTAATAGAACAAAAAAATATCAATCATTTTATTAAAGGCAACTTACTTAAAGGAGAGAAAAATATTTTTACAAAATATGCTGTTTATACTGATACAATTAGATATAAAAATGAAATGTCTAATAATATTGAGATTTTAAATAGTGTTTTAACATACGATTTTAATCATTTTGCTTCTTTACAAGAGGATTATTTAAATAATTTTTGGAAATATTCTAATATCGAAATTAATGGCGATGAGAAAATGCAGCAAGCTATTCGTTTTAATATGTTTCACTTATTGCAATCTGCTGGAAAAGATCAGTGGAGCAATATTTCTGCAAAAGGTCTTTCAGGTGAAGGATATGAAGGACACTATTTTTGGGATACAGAAATATATATATTTCCATTTTTTCTTTTTACAAATCCTAATTTAGCAAAAAACTTTTTAACGTATAGATATACAATTTTAGATTCTGCACGTAAAAGAGCAAAACAAATGGGGCATACTATTGGGGCACTTTATCCTTGGAGAACAATTGCGGGTGAAGAATGCTCTCCTTTTTTTCCAGCCGGAACGGCACAATATCATATTAATGTAGATATCGCATATTCAATAATTCAATACTTTGAAGTTACCGAAGACATTAGTTTTATGGCAGAAAAAGGAATTGAAATGTTAGCCGAAATAGCTAGATTAATGTATCATATAGGTCATTTTAGAAGTGACGGTAAATTTTGTATCGATGCAGTTACAGGCCCAGATGAATATACCTGTATTGTAAATAATAATTATTATACTAATGTACTAACCAAAAATCTTTTTGATAAAATTGGAGTCCTTTGGAATAAAATTAAAGCAACCCATAAAGATAAATTAGAAAGAATTTCTGCTAAAATAAAATTCAACGAAGTGGAATTAATTAATTTCGAAAAAGCAGGAAAGGAAATGTATTTACCTTTTGATAAAGAAAGAAAATTACACCCTCAGGATGATAGTTTTTTCAATAAAAAAGTATGGGATTTTGAAAATACGCCAAAAGAAAAGTACCCATTATTATTAAACTATCACCCATTAACTTTATACAGACATCAAGTTTGCAAACAAGCAGACACAATATTGGGGCATTTCTTACTTGAAGGAGAAACAGAATTAGAATTTATAGAGAATGATTACAATTATTATGAAAAAATTACAACTCATGATTCTTCTCTATCAACTTGTATTTTCAGTATTATGGCAAACAGAACTGGAAAGCATGAAAAAGCGTATGATTATTTCATGAACACATCTAGATTGGATATTGATAATTTACATCACAATACTGAAAATGGTATTCATACTGCTTGCATGGGTGGTTCTTGGATGTCTATTGTATTCGGTTTTGCAGGCATGAGAGTTATAAATGGAGAATTAAGTTTTCGACCTAATTTACCAAAAAAATGGGAGAGTTTAAATTTTAAAATAAATTTTAAAAATAGAGTATTGAATTGTTACTTGGAGGCAGATACAATTGAAATTAAATTGATAGAAGGACAATCATTAAAAGTTAATGTTAATGACAATTTAATAGCCGTTGATGAAACAAAAACTATTATAAAGTAAAGTGAACTTCTCACATTTCTCGTTTAACGGTTCAAAATAATATAGCATCAAGCTCTTTTTTAAAACAAAAAGACTTCATTAGCTTAAATATGTTGATTGGAAATGATACTATAATAAGAAATAAATTCTAAAAAAAACAAGTACCCATCAAATAGCTAGAATTACCATTAAACTATATATTAGTACTTGAAAATAGTGAAAGAAGACCATTTTGGTTTAACAGAGCTTTTAGGCCAGATGATTCAACTTATTATATTAACAATAAACATGAATAATGTCTTAAACTACTAAAAGAACTTTTAAAAACTATAAGATAAATGCTCAAATGAATTACACAATAAAGTCTCCTATATCTGTCTCTTATACACATCT
>SDWL01000499.1 GCA_004195315.1 Lutibacter sp. | reverse complement strand
TCATAATCTAAGTTTAATGTATCTTCTCCGCCTTTAGCGTTGATATCACCTTTTTTAAGATCTACATCATCATCTTTATCAGCATTGAATTCATCGTCACCTTCTGTCCCATTAACTTTTTTACCTTCAAGATCAATAGAATCATCAGCAACTTCTTCTGTTTCAATATTCGCAGAACTATTATTTATTTTATTCTCTTCTAGTTTTAATTCGTTTGTATCTGGATTAAAATCATAAACAACATCATTTGTAGATTGATCCAGATCTGTTCCACTAGGTTGTGTACCAATTACGGTTATGTCTAGTCCAGATTTAATAGCATATCCTTCTACTTCATAAGAATTATCACCAGTTAATTCTGCAATAGCCGTCTCTACTAAGGCATATAAATTTTCTGGAGCAGATGGATCTTTTATTCCCTCTCCATTATCCCAATTATCCAGTTTAACTTCAATTGTTTCATCAGTATCATTAGTCATAAAGAATGTAACATTTGATATATCGTGATCTAAATCGTCGTCAGTATCAGTGTCTGTATCTGTGTCTGTATCTGTGTCTGTGTCTGTATCAGTATCCGTATCTGTGTCAGTGTCCGTATCTGTATCTGTGTCTGTATCCGTATCTGTGTCCGTATCTGTGTCAGTGTCTGTATCCGTATCTGTGTCCGTATCTGTGTCCGTATCTGTGTCCGTATCTGTGTCTGTATCAGTGTCTGTATCAGTATCTGTGTCCGTATCTGTATCAGTATCTGTATCTGTATCTGTATCTGTATCAGTGTCTGTATCAGTGTCCGTATCTGTGTCCGTATCTGTGTCTGTATCAGTATCCGTATCTGTGTCCGTATCTGTGTCTGTGTCTGTGTCAGTGTCTGTATCTGTATCTGTGTCCGTATCTGTATCAGTGTCCGTATCCGTATCAGTGTCTGTATCAGTATCCGTATCTGTGTCTGTGTCTGTATCAGTGTCCGTATCTGTGTCTGTGTCTGTGTCTGTATCTGTATCAGTGTCAGTGTCTGTGTCTGTATCAGTGTCTGTATCAGTGTCAGTGTCAGTGTCAGTGTCAGTGTCCGTATCTGTGTCCGTATCTGTGTCTGTGTCAGTGTCTGTATCAGTGTCTGTATCAGTGTCTGTGTCTGTATCAGTGTCAGTGTCCGTATCTGTGTCTGTATCTGTGTCTGTATCAGTATCTGTGTCCGTATCTGTGTCTGTGTCTGTATCAGTATCCGTATCTGTGTCAGTGTCTGTATCAGTATCAGTGTCTGTGTGTCCGTATCTGTGTCTGTGTCTGTGTCTGTATCAGTGTCTGTGTCAGTGTCCGTATCTGTGTCTGTGTCTGTATCAGTGTCTGTATCTGTGTCTGTATCTGTGTCAGTATCTGTATCCGTATCAGTGTCTGTATCAGTGTCTGTATCAGTGTCAGTGTCCGTATCTGTGTCCGTATCTGTGTCTGTATCTGTGTCTGTGTCCGTATCTGTGTCTGTATCAGTGTCTGTATCAGTATCTGTGTCCGTATCAGTATCTGTATCAGTATCTGTATCAGTATCTGTGTCCGTATCTGTATCTGTATCTGTGTCAGTATCTGTATCCGTATCAGTGTCTGTATCAGTGTCTGTATCAGTGTCCGTATCTGTGTCTGTGTCTGTATCAGTGTCAGTATCAGTGTCCGTATCTGTATCAGTATCCGTATCTGTGTCCGTATCTGTGTCTGTATCAGTATCCGTATCTGTGTCTGTATCTGTGTCCGTATCTGTATCTGTATCTGTGTCTGTATCAGTATCTGTGTCTGTATCAGTGTCTGTATCTGTATCAGTGTCTGTATCAGTGTCTGTATCTGTATCCGTATCTGTATCCGTATCCGTATCCGTATCAGTATCCGTATCTGTGTCTGTATCAGTATCCGTATCTGTGTCTGTGTCTGTATCTGTGTCTGTATCAGTATCTGTGTCCGTATCTGTGTCTGTATCAGTATCTGTGTCAGTGTCTGTATCAGTATCCGTATCCGTATCCGTATCCGTATCCGTATCTGTGTCTGTGTCAGTATCAGTGTCCGTATCTGTGTCTGTATCAGTGTCAGTATCAGTGTCCGTATCTGTGTCTGTGTCAGTATCTGTGTCAGTATCTGTGTCTGTATCAGTATCAGTATCTGTGTCAGTGTCTGTATCAGTATCCGTATCTGTGTCCGTATCTGTGTCCGTATCTGTATCTGTATCTGTGTCAGTATCAGTGTCCGTATCTGTGTCTGTATCAGTGTCAGTATCAGTGTCCGTATCTGTGTCTGTGTCAGTATCTGTGTCAGTATCTGT
>SDWL01000498.1 GCA_004195315.1 Lutibacter sp. | reverse complement strand
ATCTATCACAGCAGTTGGTGCTATGTCTCAGGCATATGCACAAAGTGTTGATGATGGTATGGATGGATATGTCAAAGGAACCAGTGGAATTTACACTGGTAATCCTAGCGAATGTTGGTATGAAGAAGATGGCGGCATGCTACCTTGTAAAATTGATACAGGTGATACAGCATGGATGCTAACAGCAACATCTTTGGTACTCTTCATGTCCCCAGGTGTCGGCTTCTTTTATGGCGGTTTAGCCAGATCAAAGAACGTCGTCAATGTACTTGGTATGACCTTAATCGTAATGGGTCTAATGTCAGTACAATGGGTTCTATGGGGTTACTCACTAGCATTTGGTGGAGTTGATTCAGATGCAAACATGTTCATGGGAAATCTCGATTATGTCGGATTTAACATGGTATCACCATACGCACCATTAGGTGAAGCAGGTCCATGTGCAGACACATGGTCAGCAGCTTACCAGATGCAAAGTATGGTTGAAGGAGATGTTTGTAGTCAAGGTTGGCCTGGTACAGTACCTCACCAACTATTTGCAATGTTCCAAGCAACATTTGCAATAATTACACCAGTTCTAATTATTGGTGGATTAATTGACAGAATCAAATTCAGCGCATTAATCATATTCGTTCTCTTATGGGGAACCTTCGTTTATGATCCAATAGCACATTGGGTCTGGGGAGGCGGATACATAGGAGGAGGTGCAATTGATCTCGATCCAGAACTATCACCATCGTACGCTTTAGACTTTGCAGGTGGTACTGTAGTACACATTTCTTCAGGATTTGCTGCATTGGCAGGAGCCTTAGTCCTTGGCAGAAGACTTGGATATGGCAAAGTGCCAATGGAACCACACAATATCCCAATGGTAGTCCTCGGAGCAGGAATACTCTGGTTTGGATGGTTTGGTTTCAACGCAGGAAGTGAAGTTATGGTAGACGGCATTACCGTCAGCGCATGGACTGTTACAAATACAGCAACTGGTATGGCTGCAATAACTTGGGTGCTCATGTCTTGGGCACATACAGGAAAACCAAGTATTGTTGGAGCTGCATCAGGAGCAGTAGCAGGATTGGTAGCAATCACACCAGCCTCAGGTTGGGTAGGTCCAATGGCTGCGATTATAATCGGTATTGCAGCTGGTACAGTTTGTTATGCATGTATCGCTTTCAAGAGCGCACGCAAATGGGATGACGCATTAGATGTATGGGGAGTACACGGAATGGGTGGTCTTACAGGTGCAATTTTGACTGGTACATTAGCTAGTCCAC
>SDWL01000497.1 GCA_004195315.1 Lutibacter sp. | reverse complement strand
AGATGTGTATAAGAGACAGCCCTTATTACAATCAATTTTTTTATACGCCTGAATTTCGATACAATTATTATGATGGTGTCGTTTTAGGTTTAACTCTTTCAAATAAAACACTATTAGATAAAAGTTTCACATATAAACTAACACCTTCATTTGGAACAACCAGCAAAACACTTTCCGGTGGTTTTTCATTAAAATATGACTATCTCCCAGAAAATAAAAAAGTAAATAAATTCTCAGCTGGAATTGCTGGTAGTAGCTTTCATTATGCTGAAGACTTAACTTATAACACTTTTACTCCATTTGCTTTGCTTGAATTTAAACGGAAAAACTTAAGAGATGTTAGTAGCAATGCTATAAGCGCATTATTTACTTTTGTAGATAGAGAAAAATCACCAACACAAACAGAACATCTTGAAACTAACAAGTACAAAGTATTTAATTTAAGTTATGGTTATGCTAAGCCTGAAATAATAGAAGACATACGATTTTCAACTGGAATTCAAGTCTCAGATAAATTCAGTAAACTTTCTTTAACAGCTCGTTATAGAAAACTTACTGACACAAATAGACAATTTGATTTTAGATTTTTTGCTGGTGCATTTTTAAGTAATAACACTGAATCAGATTTTTTTAGTTTCGCACTTGATAGACCTAGTGATTATTTATTTCAACACGAATATTTAGGTAGGTCTGAAACTTCAGGTTTTTTTAGTCAACAAGTTATAATTAATGAGGGTGGTTTTAAATCTAAACTCCCAGTTGCATTTGCAAACCAGTGGTTAAGTACCATAAACACAAGTGTAGGTTTATGGCGTTGGCTAGAAATATATAATGATGTTGGATTTGTAAAAAACAGAAATCAAAAAATTTATTTTGCTCATGAAAATGGTATACGATTTAACTTTATACAAGATATTTTAGAGGTTTATTTCCCTCTACATTCAAATTTAGGATGGGAAGTATCTCAACCAAGCTACAGTTCTAAAATTAGGTTTGTATTGGTTATAAACCCAAAAAGAATTTATAATTTTATAAAAAGAGGTTTTTATTAATTTAGTGATTATAATTTCTTTTTTTTAAATATCATTAAACAATTCATAAAATTATAGATATTTTTTAGTTATATTTTGAATATAATTTAACTTCTTTGAGTAATTTTTAAATATCATTTAAAAATTGTAAATTTGTAAAACTAAAAAAAATCAAAAATATGAGTTTGAAACCTTCATCCACAAAGAT
>SDWL01000496.1 GCA_004195315.1 Lutibacter sp. | reverse complement strand
ACGTTAAATTAATGGAAGAAGCTGGCGAATTAGCTCAAGCTTTACTTAAAAACGATGAGCCAGAAGAGGTTGTTTTGGTGGGGATGGATGGAAATCCTAGATTTAATTTACAATTTACTAATCATGAAAATGTTGATTTAGATTTGTACGTTAAAACTCCTAGCGGAGCTATTATTTATTATAGTAATCCTTCAGCAGACGCAGGCACCTTGGATGTTGATTGCTTATGCTCGGACTGTCCTCGAGGTCCTAATGAAAACATTTATTGGACAAGTGGTAACGCACCAACTGGAACTTATGAATATTGGGTTAATTATTATGACTATTGTATAAATGAGAGTGAACAGTCTAGCTTTACATTAAGAGTAATTCAAAATGGGGTTGAAAAAGTAAAAAAAACTGGGACACTAAGTTCTGGCGATTCTCAACATTGGACGTGGGAACAATAGGGAAAATTAATTAAAAAAACCTGCTTAAAAATAATTCTAAGCAGGTTTTTTTTAATAACATCAACTTCATTAAAATTAGTGAAGAAAAATTTAAATCTATTTTTTTTGATTTTCAGAAAATAATAGTTGAAGAATAATTAAAAATGTAGCAACTACAAAACTAACCGTCATTAATATTCCTGATAGAATTACAATGTATTTAAACCATAATACACCGCTCCATAACAAATAAATACCACCAAAAGTTAAAATAATCGACAAAAAAGGTTCAATCATTAAAAAATATTTTAACTTTTTATTGATGGACGTAGTTGATAAAATTAAAGATAGTAAAAAAAATATAACCGACATTGAAAGGATGTGGTTGTGGACAACCATAAGAATTTCACGCTCACTTTTTTTGAATTGCATAACATCCGCATCTTCATCACTTTCATTACCTAAATAATGGGATTCAATACCGGTTGTATTTATTGAAGTTGTGTTATTTACAAAACTTAAACCTCCATAAAACCCTACACTAAGTGTAATCATAAAAATAAAAATAACTGCTTTTATTTCTTTAGGAAATTGATGTATTAATCCGTGCAATTGCATTATAATTCTTGATTATTAACTAAAATACCAACTGTTTTTAAAACCTTATTTACTTCTTTAGTCATTGATTTTGCAGAAATTGTTGCTCCAGAAATTGCTGATATACCTTTTTGATATTCTAGATTATTATTTGGTGTTTTTCCTATAAATTGTTTTAACCAACGCCTACTCCCTATTTCCTGTCTCTTATACACATCT
>SDWL01000099.1 GCA_004195315.1 Lutibacter sp. | reverse complement strand
AGATGTGTATAAGAGACAGTCTTTATGTATTTTTTGTAAATGGTATTTACGCTATCGTTTAAATTTCTAACAAATGTTCTGCAGAAAGTGTCTCTAAATTTGATTTAAATTGCTGAACATTTAAAACTTTCCTTATTACTCAACTTACTTTATCAAAGTCCAAAACCCATTGTAATTCATGAAAAAGTACAGGTTTTATCAAACTTACTAGTTAACAAACCATTCACTAAAGGAACACAATCAGTAGCACCAACATTTTTGACTAAACATATTAAAATTATTAGAAAAGTATTCACTCTGAGTACTAATTAAGTTTTCTATTCAATAATCATTTGTTTTACAACGAAATAAAAGTCTCCATTTATGAGAAGATAAATGAAGAAAAAGCAATTGAATTTTCCAAACAGATTCTTTTGTTTGACCATTTTTATAAAACCCAATAAAATCAACTTGCGAACAAATTTAAACAAATGTAAATAGTTGAAAGTCAGCTTTTAAGACTATTTAATCGTTTATTAAAAAATTGATAAAATGTTAAAAACTTAGGCCTAAATGTGAATAAGTACCCTTTTTTTATGGCATTTTTTTTTCAATATTTGTTTTACTCGTTTTTATCGAAAAAAATCAACTTTTTACCAAACTAACTAAAACTACCATAAATGTCATTTATTGAACCTATTTTACAACCTAACAAAAATCGATTTGTTATTTTTCCAATTCAACATCATGATATTTGGGAATGGTATAAAAAACAGGAAGCAAGTATTTGGACTGCTGAGGAAATAGATTTACACCAAGATGTAATAGATTGGGAAACAAAATTAAGTGATGATGAACGTTATTTCATCAAACATATTTTAGCCTTTTTTGCTGCTTCTGATGGTATTGTAAATGAAAATTTAGCAGAGAATTTCGTTTCCGAAGTGCAATATACCGAAGCGAAATTTTTCTACGGATTTCAATTAATGATGGAAAATATTCATTCTGAAGTGTATTCGTTATTAATTGATACCTATATTAAAAATGAAAAAGAAAAAGATGAGCTTTTTAGGGCTATTGAAATTTTTCCAGCTATTAAAGAAAAGGCTGACTGGGCATTAAAATGGATTGAAAGTGATAGTTTTGCTGAACGTCTAATTGCTTTTTCAGCAGTTGAAGGTATCTTTTTCTCAGGAAGTTTTTGTTCTATCTTTTGGATGAAAAAAAGAGGGTTATTACCAGGATTAACCTTTTCAAACGAGTTAATAAATCGTGATGAAGGCTTACATGCAGATTTCGCAGTGCATTTACACCAAAATCATATAGTAAATAAAGTTCCAAAAGAACGCATTACCGAAATTTTAATTGATGCTTTAGCTATAGAACGTGTATTTATTACAGAATCTTTGCCAGTGAGTTTAATTGGAATGAATTCAAAATTAATGACCCAATATTTAGAATTTGTAACCGATAGATTATTGGTGGAATACGGTTGTGATAAAGTTTACAACACTGCAAACCCATTCGATTTTATGGAAATGATTTCATTAGAAGGAAAAACTAATTTCTTTGAAAAACGAGTTTCCGAATATCAAAAAGCAGGTGTGAAAAGTGGTGGAACTGGAGCTGGAGATCTAAGCTTTGATGCGGATTTTTAAACTAAAGTAGAAAATCAAAAAAATAAAATTCAATTCAAACCCTCTTGAATTTTCATTCAAAAATCAATAGCATCATCGCTTATATGATTTTTATAAAATTAACTAACTAAAAAAATACATGTAACCTATGTTTGTACTAAAAAGAGACGGCAGAAAAGAACCTGTGATGTTTGATAAAATCACATCTAGAATTAGAAAAATGTGCTATGGATTAAATAAATTAGTAGACCCTGTGAAGGTTGCTATGAGAGTTATAGAAGGCTTGTATGATGGAGTTACTACTTCTGAACTTGACAACTTAGCATCAGAGATAGCGGCAACTATGACTGTTCAGCACCCTGATTATGCAAGGCTTGCAGCTCGAATAGTTGTTTCAAACTTACATAAAAACACCAAAAAAAGTTTTTCTGATGTAATGACGGATTTGTACACATATGTAAATCCACGTACAGGTAAAAAAGCACCATTATTGTCAGATGAAACCTATAAAGTTATTACAGATAATGCTGAAAAATTAGATTCAACAATTATTTATAATAGAGATTTTGGTTATGATTATTTTGGATTTAAAACCCTAGAACGTTCCTATTTATTGAAATTGAATGGAGAAATAGTAGAACGACCACAACATATGTTAATGCGTGTTTCCATCGGGATTCATCAAGATGATATTGATGAAGCAATTGAAACGTATGAGTTAATGTCTAAAAAAATATTTACACATGCTACACCAACATTATTTAATGCAGGTACACCTAAACCACAAATGTCGTCTTGTTTCTTATTACAAATTCAAGACGATAGTATTGATGGAATTTATGACACCTTAAAACAAACGGCTAAAATATCTCAGTCTGCTGGTGGCGTTGGATTGTCAATTCATAATGTGCGTGCAACAGGTTCTTATATTAGAGGAACTAATGGCACTTCAAATGGCATTGTGCCAATGTTAAAAGTGTATAATGACACGGCACGTTATGTAGATCAGGGAGGAGGAAAACGTAAAGGCTCTTTTGCGATTTATATGGAACCATGGCACGCTGATGTTTTTGATTTTTTAGACTTACGTAAAAACACAGGAGCTGAAGAAATGCGTGCGCGTGATTTATTTTATGCCATGTGGATTCCAGATTTATTTATGAAACGTGTGGAAGAAAATGGAGAATGGACATTAATGTGTCCAAATGAATGTCCACATTTATTTGACACGTATGGTGATGAATTTGAAAAATTATATACAGGGTATGAAAAAGTTGGCAAAGGAAGAAAAACAATTAAAGCACGTGAGCTTTGGGAAAAGATATTAGAAGCGCAAATTGAAACAGGAAACCCTTATATGCTTTATAAAGATGCAGCAAATAGAAAATCAAATCAAAAAAATTTAGGAACTATTCGCTCCTCAAATTTATGTACTGAAATTATGGAATATACGGCAAAAGATGAGGTTGCCGTTTGTAACTTAGCTTCAATTGCTCTACCAATGTTTGTTGAAGAAGATAAAGAAGGAGTTAAATTTTTCAATCATAAAAAACTATTTAAAGTCACTAAAAAAGTTACGCGAAATTTAGATACAGTTATTGATCGTAATTACTATCCGGTAAAAGAAGCTGAAAATTCAAACGTTCGTCATAGGCCAATTGGATTGGGAATTCAAGGTTTGGCAGATACATTCATTATGTTACGTATGCCTTTTACTAGTAATGAAGCAAAAAAATTAAATCAAGAAATTTTTGAAACCATTTATTTTGCGGCAGTAACTTCATCAATGGAAATTGCGAAAACTAAAGAGCCATATTCAACTTTTAAAGGTTCACCAATGTCACAAGGTGAATTTCAGTTTAACATGTGGGGAGTTTCAGAAGACGATTTAAGCGGAAGATGGGATTGGAAATCTTTACGAAAAGAAGTGATGCAAAATGGTGTGCGAAATTCTTTATTAGTGGCTCCTATGCCAACGGCTTCAACATCTCAAATTTTAGGTAATAATGAAGCTTTTGAACCTTACACATCCAATATTTATACAAGAAGAGTTTTAAGTGGAGAATTTATTATTGTAAACAAACATTTATTAGAAGATTTAGCTGAATTGAGCTTGTGGGATAATGAAATGAAAGAAGAAATTATGCGCGCTAATGGTTCTATTCAGCATATTGATGTAATTCCACAAGAATTAAAAGAATTGTATAAAACAGTATGGGAATTAAGCATGAGGGATATTATTGATATGTCTCGTCAAAGAGGTTATTTTGTAGATCAATCACAATCGCTAAACTTATTTATGCAAGATGCGAACTATTCAAAATTAACATCTATGCATTTTTATGCTTGGAAATCTGGATTAAAAACGGGAATGTATTATTTGCGAACAAAAAGCGCTGTAAATGCAATACAATTTACCGTTTCAAAAAGCAAAAAAGAAGAAATAAAACCTTTGTTGCCAGAAGAATTAAAAGAAATGTTAATCTCATCACAAAATAATCCTGATGATTGTGAAATGTGTGGCTCTTAGATAATTGTAAAAATTAATAATTGTTAATATCTTATGAATAAGATATTCTCTATAAAAAATATCACTTATTGTTTTTTGTGACCTTTGAATTCTGAATATTAATTTGAAAGAATCATTTTTTAGTAAGGATATTAAATGGTTAAATAATCAACCCAATAGCAAGAGTCTCTTTTTTCAAAAATTGAGACTCTTTTTTATTTCATAAATTTTCACAAAATTAAATAAAGAAAAAGTCTTTGTTATTTGAAGAATTGAAAGCAATACTAATTGAATCACAAAAAGCCCCTTATGATTGATATATTTGTGATTCGTTACAATAATTAAGTAAACACATATATTTAAAAAGAGCCTCAACTTATTAAGTGAAGGCTCTTTAATTTTTTGTGAAATAAAATTTATTTTTTTGTTGCGTATAACTCTAATAAATCCATAGTAGATTTTATTAAGTCTTCAGTTTCTAATAAGATACTAAAGTAAAGAGTTGTATTTTTTGGGCTAGATTCTGTAGTTCTTGTACGCTCTACTTGTTTCTGAGCATATGAAGAAACATCATTTAATAAATCTTGTTTTTCTTCTATTATAGAAGCAATTTTATCAAAAGAACGTGAATCGAAAATAGTTCTAATCTTACCAAATAAATGTTGTAATTTTTCATTTATTTCTTTTAACTCTTTTGCTTGATTTACCTTTAAACCTGTATGGTTATTGTTAATATGTTTATGACTTACTTTTGAAATAAATGAAACTGATTGGGCAATATCTTGTAAATCTCCAATAACATCTATATAAAATTTACTAGCACTTACAGACGATTCATCTAAATTTTTGATGAAGTAGAAAATATTGTTTTGTAAATCTTCAATTTCATCTTCTAACTTAACAACAGTTTTCTTAGTCTTTTTAAGAGTTGGTAAATCTTGTTTAATTAAGCCATTAATAGTGTTTTCATTAATTTTACTTACTCTTTTAAGTACTTTAGAGATGTTATCAGCACTTTCTTCAATTACACCTTTAACAGATTTACTTTCAGATCTATATAAGCTGTCTTCAGATTGCGTTTCTTTTGTTCTTTTAATATGTTTTATGGAGTTTCTAACTAATAATAAAACCGCTAGTAAAAGTAAAATAGCAATCATTGTGCCTCCTCCTAAAAAGATTAAATATGCAATTATACCAGCAGCAATAAAAGCAATAAAAGCAGTAAAAAACCAACCTCCAATTACGTTTAAAACACCAGCAACTCTATAAACAGCACTTTCAGCTCCCCATGCTCTATCAGCTAAAGATGAACCCATTGCCACCATAAAAGTAACGTAAGTTGTTGACAAGGGTAATTTATATGATGTTGCAATAGAAATTAATACACCTGCAACCATTAAATTAACAGCAGCACGAACCATATCAAAAGCTGGTAATTCATGTCTTTTCCCATGAGCCAATTTAATTACCGGTTTTTCAAATTGTTTTTCAATTTTACTTCCAATAGCTTTAGGAATCAAATATGTTAAATATTTTGAAAACATGATAGCAGTTCTTACAAATCCTCTTGATAAAAAATTAGGATTAAAACGTTCTTTCCCATCTCCTTCTCTAGATAGGTTGATTTCTGTTTCAGTCACATATCTAGCTTTTTTAGAAAACCAAAGCGTTAATACCATAATAAAACCAGCTGCAAAAAGTAATATAGTTGGTGTAGGAACTTTTTTACCTAAAAAATCCATAGCAAATTCTGTTGCAGGAATTCCAGATCCTACCCAAGCTTCATAAGATTGCCAAGCAGCAATTGGAACACCAATAAAGTTTACTAAATCATTACCAGCAAAAGCTAAAGCAAGCGCAAATGTACCTACAACAATAATAATTTTGTAAATATTAACTTTAAAGAAATTTATTAGAATATATGATAATATTGACCAAAAAATTAAATTAACACCTAAAATAGATAATACATATTTCTCTAAAAATACTTTAATAGTATAACCTTCAATAATATTAAAAGTTGCATCTGAATAAGCAGACCCTTTAATACCTTTCATAAAGATGAAATACATAATTGCAGATAATGCCACACCTCCAAATAATGCTCCAGCCCATTTAGCCTTTTTTTCAAAATTAAAAGACAATAATAATCGCGAAATATATTGTACAATTGCACCAACAGAAAAAGCAATTACAACAGAGAGTAGAATTCCAACAATAATTTGTGTGGCTTTTGATGTGTTTATATAATTATACAAATCCATAAAATCACCATTATTAGCG
This sequence comes from Lutibacter sp., assembly GCA_004195315.1. Lineage (GTDB taxonomy): Bacteria > Bacteroidota > Bacteroidia > Flavobacteriales > Flavobacteriaceae > Lutibacter. Next base: position 820 of record SDWL01000099.1, on the reverse strand, counting down.
CCAATTTTAATTAAGGCTACTGCAACGGAAGCTCCTAGCAATTCAAAAACAATTGAAACTGTAGTTGAAGTTGGCATTCCTATTGTATTAAAAAAATCGAGCAATAAAATGTCTGTAATCATTACAGCCATAAAAATGATCATAATATCGCTAAACATAAACATTTCAGGATTAAATATCCCTTTACGAGCAACTTCCATCATACCACTAGAGAAAATAGCCCCGAAAAATATCCCAAGACTCGCAACGATCAATATGGTTTTAAACGAAACAGCTTTAGAACCAATAGCTGAATTTAAAAAGTTTACAGCATCGTTACTAACTCCTACAACTAAATCAGCAATAGCTAAAACGGCAAGAGCAATAATCATTAATAAGTAAATATTATCCATTTTTTTGTTTTTTTTTAAAAGTAAATGTAATAAGTTAATTTTTTTTATACTATTTTAAATATATTTTTTCTTGTGAATTTACAATTAAGGTGATAAAATAAATAAATGTTAAAAGCACATGAAAAAAGCTCATTATAGTAATCGTTTTTGTCACGGCAAATAAATAAAACTTTTACGAAAGTAATGTTAACTTTAGGTTATCATTTAATTACTTGTTTAACTTAAAAAAAGGTTTTTAAAAATATGTTATTCTCAATATTTCATTGCTTTATATTAAAATAAAACAGTTTTATGTTCAACCGTGTTTATCGCACTAAATACAAATGAAATTTAAACTAAAAAGCACTATTTTAAAGTAACTAAAACAACTTAGGTTAGTGCAAATAATTAAGTATCAATTACTTTTACACTGTCTCTTATACACATCT
>SDWL01000495.1 GCA_004195315.1 Lutibacter sp. | reverse complement strand
AGATGTGTATAAGAGACAGATATAAGGCTTTAAAAACTGCAATTTGTAATTTATTTGGCGCAATTAACTGAATAACAGGATTGTAATTTCCTAAATTTCCTCCTACATATTCAAATATTTTACCAATAGCAATTACATCTTTCAAAATATAACTCCCTAAATTATCACCAACATACGTAAACGTTACTTGGTACAATTCGTCGGCTTCATTGTTAGAAAATTCAAAAACTTCGGTAGTTCCAATACCTGTTTTTTTATACAAAATTTTGTCTTCAGAATAAGTATCTAGGAAAGCCGATGGCGTAACCATTTCATTTATATTATTCCCAGCATCAGCTAAAATTTGCTTTTGCTCATTACTTAAATCTTGCTCTAAATGTTGGTTCTTTAAATCGTTTTCATTGTGAAAATATCCGCTAACAGTTAATTTATCCGTTTTATATGCTATATTATTGTACGTTATAAAACGAGTATATGCTCTATCTGTGAATTGATATTCAGCCGTAATTCGCATATCTGCCGTTATAGGGAAAGTAGTACTAAAAGTTATCTCTGCGGTGTTATAATCAATACTATAATCGTTGTTTTCACCACGTTTTAATAATCTTCCATTTGCATAAATTTGTTCCGTTCCTGATAAAATTAAGATATAAGTATTGCTGTTTAAATCTGATAATTTATAAGGCCCTTGATTTCCTTCTTGTCCGTTAAATTGAATTTTCTTGTATTTTCCTTTAACAATAGCTCCCGAAGTTTGTAGGTTGATCTCAGAATTTTTAGTTACTATTTTGGCTTTAACTGCCAAACCGGAAACTTTTTTATTGAATTTCAAGTAAGAAGTTTCACTATTGCTCAAGTAAATATCACCTGCTTTTACACTCCATTTATCACTGAATAATTCTATAAAAACACGATCAAATTCATTTAATTTATACGTATTCCCATTTTCTTGAATGGGCAAGCTTGTATCAATAATGGAAGCTTTCAGTGTAACTTTATCATTTAATTTTCCTGCAATTTGCAAATCTAATGTTGAGTTAACCACAGCGTTTTGATTATTTCCAACTGTAACACCTCTTGTAATGTTACCAACAGTATTTAAACCGTCAAAGGGTTTGAAAGGTAATTTTTTTTCGTTGGTAGTTAAACTAAATAATTTTGTTTGATCTGTTGCTTTTGGGACAATTAATTTTTTATCAAATTTGAAATAGGTCTTTATTAAAAAATCCGGATAGGAAGTGTATTGAATTGTTACTTTTGAAAATTTCTCTAGATTTACCTTCTTAAAAAT
>SDWL01000494.1 GCA_004195315.1 Lutibacter sp. | reverse complement strand
CAATCCAACTGCGTTATTCATATTGGAATTTACATTTAGAGCGATTACAGCTTGATTTTCCTTAATTATGTCTAATTCTTTTTTACTTAAGTAAAGACAATGTGTTAAAATACTGTTTTTTCTGATTAGGTCAAATGAATCTAATCGTTCGATTACTCGTTTGTTGTATTTTTTTAATGATGTATCTTGATCCATTTTACTTTCAGCAATATGAATGTGAATTGGACTTTTAGTTCTTGTTTTAATTTTCTTTAGTGATTCATCACTTAAAGTAAAAGCTGCGTGCATTCCTACTAGTCCTCTACTAAATGAATCGTTGTTTTCTTTGATGAATGAAGTGTTTTCTTTGATACATTCATCGATATCAAATCGATCACTTGATTCAAAACAATATATCCCTCGAACTCCAACTTCTGTGAGAGCTTTTTTGAGTGCGTTTAGTGAACCTTTTATTTCACCACTGGCGTGATGATCTATAATAGTCGTTACTCCATTTTTAATATATTCTATACCTGACACTATTCCTGAATAGTATGACATTTCATTTGTCAGGTTACGGTCTAGTTTCCACCATAGTTGTTCCAGTAATTCTTGAAAGTTCTTCGGATTAAAAGGCACACTCATTCCACGTGCAAAGGTACTGTATATATGACTATGTCCATTGATTAGTCCGGGCATTACTATTTGGTTAGTACAGTCTATTTCTTTGTAATTAAAGTTTTCATAATCTTCCATTTTTCCAATTTCGATTATGTTTTCCTTAAATAGAATGTATGAATCTTCTTGGTATGTTTTGAAATCATAATAAGTAACATTAATAAGGGCATTCATTATTTCACTTCCTTGTTTAGTATTGTTCCACTGTTTGGTTGCAAAGTTCTGTTTTTTAAGACAAATTTTCCATTTGAAATAGTTGATTTTACTTCACCTCTAACAGGGAAATCTTGATATATAAAGTGATCGGTGTTGCTATGGTTTTCCTGAAGTGTTTTTTCTTTCAATTGATAGAAAAACAAGTCAGCGTCGCTTCCTTCTTCAATGATTCCTTTTTGCGGATAAAGTTTATGTGCTTTGGCTACGTTCAATGTCATTTTATCGACAATCTTTTCGCCAAAAATCGAGTATAAAACATCAAAACTATATTCAATACCACCTACACCAAGTGGTGTGTTTTTTAAGAGTAATTGATTTTTATTTTGCTTGTCAAATGTACAATGGTCTGTCCCAATTGTGTATACATCATCAATTAAACTGTTTAGTAGTTCTACTTCTTGTTTACTTCTAAGTGGTGGTGCCATTGTATATAAA
>SDWL01000004.1 GCA_004195315.1 Lutibacter sp. | reverse complement strand
AGATGTGTATAAGAGACAGAAATTCAGTAGTTGGAATAATTTCAAACGGCGTTTCTATTTCGTCATCTAAATCAAACACAATTTTATCTTCAACAACTGGGGTTTTATCAATTGGACTGGTTGTGTGTTTTCTTAACGGACTATCAATTCTTTTTTCTAAAAAATCGAATGTTGCTTCTTGATCATCACCAAGTGTATGAATTATTTTTTTAGCTTCAGTATTTGAAATTTCATGTTGTTGATCTTTATTAAATCCTGTTGCTACTATAGTAACTGAAATAGCATTCCCTAAAGACTCATCTTCACCAACACCCATAATAATATTAACATCAGTAGTATTCACATCTGTTTTGGCTTCAGATTGAATATATTCATTAATCTCACCTATTTCATCAATTGTAATTTCATCAGTCCCAGAAACAATTAATAATAATACATTTTGAGCTCCAGTAATTTTATTGTCGTTTAATAATGGTGAATCTAAAGCTTTAGAAATTGCTTCTTGAGATCTATTTGTTCCTGATGCTATTGCAGATCCCATAATGGCAGTACCACTATTAGACAGTACAGTTTTGGCATCTTTTAAATCAATATTTTGAGTATAATGATGTGTAATTACTTCAGCTATTCCACGAGAAGCTGTAGATAAAACTTCATCTGCTTTTGAAAATCCAGCTTTAAAACCAAGATTTCCATAAACTTCTCTCAATTTATTATTATTAATTACAACTAGTGAGTCTACATATCCTCGTAATTTTTCAATTCCTTTTTGAGCTTGTTCATTTCGCATTTTACCTTCAAAAGAAAAAGGTATTGTAACTATCCCAATAGTTAATAAATCTAATTCACGCGCAACTTTAGCAATAACAGGAGCTGCACCAGTACCTGTTCCTCCACCCATACCAACTGTGATAAATACCATTTTAGCATTAGAAGAAAGCATTTCTTTTATTTCTTCTATGCTTTCTATTGCTGCTTGTTCACCAACTTCTGGGTTTGCACCAGCTCCTAAACCTTCCGTTAATGAAATCCCTAATTGAATTTTTATAGGAATTGGGCTGTTCTGTAATGCCTGAGCATCTGTATTACAAACAACAAAATCAACTCCATCTATACCTTGAGAGTACATATGATTAACGGCATTGCTACCGCCACCACCGACTCCTATTACTTTAATAACGTTGGACTGATTTTTTGGTAAATCGAATGAAATGTTGTTAAAATCTGAACTGCTCATAATATGTATATTTGGTCTTTTCCTTAATTATTTTTACTATTTACTCTGCATTATCTAAAAAATCTCTGAGCTTGTCTCCCCATTTTTCAAAAATTGACTTTTTAGGTTCTTCTACTTCATCTATTACTTCTTTATTTTCTTCTTCTTTTGAAGATTTTCCAACAGTTTGATGAACTGCTTTTGCATTCTTTTTGTCTATTATATTTAAACCATTCATTAAAAGTCCTACTGCAGTTGCATATTGAGGACTCGATAAACTTTCATCAGAATCACCAGCTAAATTTTCATTTGGATATCCAATTCTAGTATCCATTCCCGTAATGTATTCAACTAATTGTTTTATATGTTTTAACTCCGCACCGCCTCCTGTTAAAACTATACCTGCAATTAATTTTTTCTTTGGCTCTTCATGTCCATAATTTTTAATTTCTAAAAATACTTGTTCAATAATTTCTAAAACACGTGCATGAATTATTTTAGATAAGTTTTTTAAAGTAATTTCTTTGGGGTCTCTACCTCGTAAACCCGGAATAGAAACAATTTCATTTTCTTTATTTTCACCTGGCCAAGCAGATCCAAATTTTGTTTTTAATAATTCGGCTTGTTTTTCAATAATTGAACATCCTTCTTTAATATCTTCTGTGATTACATTTCCTCCAAATGGTATTACAGCGGTATGACGAATAATTCCGTTTTTAAAAATGGCCAAATCTGTTGTACCTCCACCAATATCAATTAATGCAACACCCGCCTCTTTTTCTTCATTGCTTAATACCGCTTCAGCAGAAGCTAAAGGCTCTAGCGTAATTCCTGCTAAATTTAGCCCAGCACTTTTAATACAACGGCCAACATTTCTTATAGAAGAAACTTGACCAACAACAACATGAAAATTAGCTTCTAATCTTCCGCCATACATCCCAACAGGTTCTGTAATTTCAGCTTGCCCATCTACTTTAAATTCCTGCGGAAGCACATGAATAATTTCTTCACCAGGAAGCATTACTAATTTATAAACTTGTTTCTCTAACTTTTCTAAATCTTCATCACAAATAACTTCTTCAGAATTTGGTCGCGTAATATAATCACTATGTTGTAAGCTTCTAATATGCTGCCCCGCAATACCAACAACTGCTTCTGTTATTTTAATTCCAGAAATCGCAATAGCCTCATCAACAGCCATTTGGATTGATTGTATTGTTTGAGTTATGTTATTAACAACACCACGATGTACACCTAAACTCTTTGCTTTCCCCGTTCCAAGCAACTCAATTTTCCCATATTCATTTCTACGTCCAATCATAGCAACAATTTTTGTCGTTCCTATGTCTAGTCCTACTGAAATATCATTGTGTTCCATAATTTACTTTTTTGTACACACAACTTGGTTGCTGTATTTTAAATTTATTGCTATATAATTTTCTATCGTTTTATCAGTCATTGTTTTATTGAAAAATGATTTTAAATTCTTGAATTTATGATTCAAATCTTCAATTTTCCCTAAAAATATTTTCTGATTACCCACTCTTGTATTCAAAACAAACTCATTGTTCGGCATTTTTTGAATGCTAATCAATTGTTTTTTTAAAAATTCATCTTTTAATATTGTTGTAACCAAAATATGAATTTCACTAATATCTGCTTCCTTAATATCACCAGAAACCAACAACACTCTAGCCGAATGATTTTCTGACAAAGGCATTACTTTTGCCTGTTTATCAATATAATAACTCTTAGTATTTGACAGAATTCTTGCAATAGGTGTTCGCTGTTTAATTTCAGCTTTCAACAAACCATCAATTGTTAAATAAATAGCTACATCTTCAACCATGGGGTGTGATAGGACATTCGTCTCTAACAAATGTAAATCTATGACAGATTTCGCTTGGTTTTTAACTGTTCTACCATTTTGTATTAACAATTTATTAACTATTTGGTCATTCATAAAAAGGTTATTTCCTTCTTCAAATTCAATTATTATTTCACGTACTTTTTTTGCACTATTTTTGTTCATAGAAAAACCATACAAAAACACTACTAATCCTAGTATAAGTAACCCTTTTATGTAATTCCAATTAATTTTCAATGTTCAAATTATTTTTAATTAAATCAACTAATTCACCTATATCTCCAGCTCCAATCATAACTATTATTTGAGCTTTTGATTTTAAAACATTCTCAACTAATTTTTCTTTCGAAGAAATACACTTATTTTTTTTTGAAATTTTAGATAATAACCATTCAGAATTCACGCCTTCAATTGGTAATTCTCTTGCAGCATAAATATCTAACAAAATCACTTCATCAAAACGAGTCAAACTTATTGCAAAATCATTTATAAAATCTCTCGTTCTGCTGAATAAATGCGGTTGAAAAATTCCTAAAATTTTTTTTGTTGGGTACATTTCTCGAACTGAATCTACCACCGCATTTATTTCAGTTGGATGATGTGCATAATCATCAATTAACACTAAGTTTTCGGTTTTAATTTTATAAGTAAAGCGTCTTTTAATTCCTTTAAATGTTAGTAAAGCTTTAGCAATGACCTGTAATGATATTCCAAAACTATTTGCCATTGCTAAAGCCGCCACTGCATTTAGCACATTATGTTTTCCTGGTAAATTTATTTTTATGTTTTTTATATTTTCTGAAGGAGTTTGCACGTCAAAAATGTAAGTTCCACCTTCAATTTTTAGGTTAATAGCGTCATAATCCGCATTTTCATTTATTCCATACGTTAATCCTTTAATTGGCAATCCTTTTCGTACTATTAAAGTTTCAGAAACTTTAGCAGCAAAATCTTTAAATGATTTTTCTAATTCTGAATGATTCCCATAAATATCTAAATGATCAGCATCCATTGAAGTAATACAAGCAATATTTGGTGAAAGTTTCAAAAATGATTTATCAAACTCATCAGCTTCAACTACTGAAATTTCGCTTCCACCTAAAATTAAATTAGAATTGTAGTTTTCTGAAATTCCACCTAAAAATGAAGTCGCATTCACATTGGCTTCTTTTAAAATATGTCCTAAAATTGTTGAAGTTGTTGTTTTTCCATGGGTTCCTGCAACAGCTAAGCAATTTGTATTTTTAGTGATTTCTCCTAATATTTCTGACCGTTTTAACATTTTAAAATTATGTTCTAAAAAGTAAGTTAGTTCTAAATTACTTTTATGAATTGCTGGCGTGTAAACAACTATAGTAGTTTTATTGTTCTTGAATTCTGAAGGAATTAATGTTGTTGAATCTTCAAAATGAATTTCAATTTCAATATTTTGAAGTGATTTAGTAATTTCAGTAGAAACCTTATCATAACCCGCTACATTTTTACCATTGCTTTTTAAATAATTTGCAATAGCACTCATACCGATTCCTCCAATACCAATAAAATAAACGTTATGTATATTTTCTAAATTCAAATTAGCTAATCATTAATTTTTCTATTTCTTTCACTATATCTTTTGTTGCATTTGGTAATGCTAATTTTTTTATATTATCACCAAGTGTTTGCTTTAATTTTTCATCCTTCAACAATTCACTAAACATGGTTTGAAACATATTTAATTCTGATTCTTTCAATAATAAAGCGGCATTATTGCTTACAACAGCCAAGGCATTTTTGGTTTGATGATCTTCAGCAACATTTGGAGATGGTATAAATATCACTGGTTTACCTACAATGCATAATTCTGAAATTGAACTTGCTCCAGCTCTACTAATCAATACGTCAGCAGCAGCATAGGTTAAATCCATTCTATTTAAAAAAGCATAGGTTTTCACGCCTTCTAACTTGTCATACTTTTTAAACTCATCATAATATAATTTGCCTGTTTGCCAGATTACTTGTACCTTATTTGAAACCAACCAATTAATATGTTTTTTAATTAAATTATTAACTGCTCTAGCTCCCAAACTTCCTCCAATAATTACCAATGTTTTTTTATCGGTATCCAAATTGAAATGAGCAATTGCTTCTTCATGTTTCCCTTCAATAGTTAATAAATCTTGACGAACTGGATTCCCTGTTTTTACAATTTTTTCAGAAGGAAAAAATCGTTCCAAACCGTCATACGCAACACAAATTTTATCTGCTTTTTTTGATAATAATTTATTGGTGATTCCCGGATAAGAATTTTGTTCTTGTATTACTGTTTTTACACCTTTTCTATTCGCCATATACAAAGTTGGTCCGCTTGCAAAACCGCCAGTACCAATTACAATTGAAGGCTTAAATTTTTTGATAATTTTATGTGCATTCCACAAACTACTAATTAATTTAAAAGGAAATGCTAGATTTGTTAACGTTAAACTTCGTTGAATTCCAGAAATCCATAAACCTTTAATATCATAACCAGCTTGTGGCACTTTTTCCATTTCCATTCTATCTTTCGCTCCTACAAACAAAAATTTCGCTTGGGGATATTTCTCCTTTAGCTCATTTGCTATTGATACAGCTGGGTATATATGTCCACCTGTGCCTCCGCCACTTAATATAATATTAACCGATTGTTTCATGTAAAATATCTAAAGGGTTTTCTTCATTTTTTGAACTCTCTTTTTTTTCTTTATCTGCAGTTACACTCAAAATAATTCCAATTGAAAAGCAAGTCATCCAAATTGATGTACCTCCACTACTAATTAATGGTAATGTTTGTCCTGTTACAGGAAATAAATTAACTGCTACTGCCATATTTATTAATGCCTGAAAAATGATTGGCAAACCAACTCCAATAATAAGGAGTGTTGCAAATACGCTTGTTGCTTTTTTTGCTGCCATTACTATTCTAAACAACAACATAAAATACAATAGTATTACAAGTATAGCTCCAACAAGTCCATATTCTTCAACAATTATGGCAAAAATAAAATCGGATGAAGATTGTGGCAGAAAGTTTTTCTGAATACTTTTCCCAGGTCCTCTTCCTTGTAAACCTCCACTAGCTATTGCTATTTTGGCTTTTTCAACTTGATATCCTTCTTCTGCATTTTTATTTGAAAAATTCTCTACTCTACTTATCCAAGTATCAACTCTGTTTGACATAACATCTGGAAATGCTTTTGAAACAAGCACAAATAGAGTTAAAGCTAATAGACCTATTCCTAAAACGTATGAAATATATTTCAAAGAATAACCTCCTATAAAAGATAACAACAAGACCATAAAAAAAATAATGGCTGTTGTTGAAAAATTTGCTGGTAAAATTAGCATCAAAATAATGGCTACAGGTAGCCATAATTCAAAGGTGCTTTCCTTAAAAGTTACTTCATTATCCTTATTTCGAGCTAAATAACGAGCAACATAAACCATAATTACCAACCCTGCAAATGTTGATGTTTGAAAACCAACACCAATAAAAGGAATTTGAATCCAACGACTTGCATTTGCACCTCCAATTGTAGTTCCTTGGGTTAGTGTATAAATTAGTAATAATATTACAAGAGGGATCATTAAAACCGATCCTCCACTAAAATACCTAAATGGAATCTTATGAACCCCATAAATAATTAAAAAACCACACAACAATAAAAAACCATGCTTAAATAAATGAAAAATAGGAGTACCATTATTCACTACATAAACCAAATTGGTACTTGCACTATAAACTGGCAAAAACGACAAAATAGCTAAAAAAGAAACTATTGCCCAAATTGCTCGATCTCCTTCAATATTTTTAAGGATATTGTTCATTTACAATTCTCTAATTGCTTGTTTAAATTTATTACCTCTATCTTCATAATTTTCAAATAAATCAAAACTTGCACAAGCTGGTGACAACAATACTGAGTCTCCTTTTTCTGCAATTTTGTATGCCACTTTTACTGCTTCTTCAGCACCTGCAGTTTCAACTATTAAATCAACCACGTTATAAAAAGTATTCACAATTTTTTGATTATCTACACCTAAGCAAATAATAGCTTTTACTTTTTCCCTAACTAACGGCATTAAATCTAAATAATCATTTCCTTTATCAACTCCACCAACAATCCACACTGTTGGAGACTGCATACAGTCTAACGCATAAAATGTTGCATTTACATTGGTTGCTTTAGAATCGTTAATGTATTGCACACCATTAATTTTTAATACTGATTCAAGTCTATGCTCAGCACCTTCAAAATCTTCTAAACTTTCTCTAATAGTGTCTTTTCTAACTTTTAGCAATGAAGCCGCCATAGCTACTGCCATTGCATTTTTTGTGTTGTGTTTTCCTTTTAAAGCTAAAGTTGAAATCTCCATTATTTTTTGTTCTGTTTTATATTTCATTATTATTTGTTCATCTTTTAAATACACTCCTTGCACTAATTCTCTTTCTATTGAAAAAGGCAATAAAGTGGCTTTTACTTTATTATTTTTTAACCAATTTGTTATTACTTCATCATCAAAGTCATAAATCAAAAAATCGTCTTCTGTTTGATTTTCAGTAATTTTAAATTTTGAGTTTACATAGTTTTCAAATTTATAATCATACCTGTCCAAATGATCAGGTGTTATATTTGTAATTATAGCAATATGAGGCGTAAAAGTCTCAATACCATCTAATTGGAAACTACTTAGCTCTAACACATGAATATTAGCTTTTTTTTCTGCTACTTGTTGTGCAAAACTATCTCCAATATTCCCACCCATACTCACATTAAGATTTCCTTTTTTCAAAATATGATTCAATAACATTGTTGTTGTGGTTTTTCCGTTTGAACCGGTAATCCCAACAATAACTCCCTTTGTATATTTTGAAGCAAACTCAATCTCAGAAATTACTGCAATACCCTTTTGCTTTAATGCTAGAATTAGTGGAACTGTTTCAGGAATTCCTGGACTTTTCATTACCACATCAGCATCAAAAATTTTAGCTTCAGTATGCTTTCCTTCTTCAAAAGAAATGTCATTATTTAAAAGAACTTTTTTATATTTTTTTGCAATTGTTCCTTTATCAGAAACAAAAACATTGTATCCTTTTTGTTTTCCTAAAATAGCGGTTCCCACACCACTTTCGCCAGATCCAAGAACAACTAGTTTCATTTATCGCAACTTTAAAGTTACTATTGTAAATACCGCCAATAAAATCCCAATAATCCAAAATCGTGTTACAATTTTACTTTCATGATAACCTGATTTTTGAAAATGATGATGCAGTGGTGACATTTTAAATATTCTCCTACCTTCACCAAACTTTTTTTTAGAATATTTAAAATAACTCACTTGAAGTATCACTGATAAAGTTTCTATAAAAAAAACTCCAGCCAAAATTGGAATCAACAATTCTTTACGCACTGCAATTGCTAAAACAGCTATAATACCACCAATAGTTAAACTACCCGTATCTCCCATAAAAACCTGAGCTGGGTACGTATTATACCATAAAAACCCTATTAAAGCTCCAACAAATGCAGCAATAAAAATGGTCATTTCACCCGAATTTGGTATATACATCACATCTAAATAGTTTGCGAAAATAATATTACCTGAAACCCAAGAAAACACACCTAATGTTAGTACAATTATTGCCGAAGATCCTGCTGCCAATCCATCAATTCCATCTGTTAAATTTGCACCATTTGAAACGGCTGTGATAATAAAGATTACTATTGGAATAAAAATTAGCCAAGCATAATCCTTTAAACCATCACCAAAAATATCTAAAGCATTTGCATATTCTAATTCATTATTTTTAAAAAATGGAATAGTTGTTTTAGTTGATTTTTCAGCTTCAGCAAATAAAACTGGAACACCTTCTTCAGTTACATACTGATATTTAACAGGTAATTTTTCTTTCATTGTTATTCCTGGATGGAAATAAAACATTACACCAACAAAAATTCCCAAGGTAACTTGGCCTAAAATTTTGAACCTCCCTTTTAATCCGTCTTTATCTTGTTTAAATATTTTAATATAATCATCTAAAAAACCAATTGCACCCATCCATAGCGTAGTTATCACTAGTATTACAATATATATATTATCAATTTTAGCAAATAATAATACAGGAATTAAAGTTGCTAAAATAATTATAATACCTCCCATAGTTGGCGTCCCAGCTTTTTCTGTTTGACCTATTAAACCTAAATCTCTAACTGTCTCTCCTACTTGCTTTCGCTGTAAATAATTAATAATTTGTTTTCCATAAATTGTTGAAAAAAGTAATGAAACAATAAATGCCAGTGCAGATCTAAACGTGATATATTGAAATAATCCCGCTCCTGTTAAATTGTAATGATTTTCTAAATATTCAAATAAATAATATAGCATCTCTTAACTTTCTATGGCTTTTAATAATTGTGTTATTTTCTCATAATCATCAAAATGTGATCGCTTTCCTTTTACTTCTTGATAGGTTTCATGCCCCTTCCCAGCAATTAAAATAATATCTCCTTTTTTGGCGAATTTTGTTGATGCTTTAATTGCTTGCTCTCTATCTAAAATTGATATTGTTTTCCTGAAATTTTGAGGTTCTACTCCAGATTCAATTTCTTCAATAATTGTTTGTGGGTTTTCACTTCTAGGATTGTCTGAAGTAAAAATTACCTGTGAGCTTAGTTGAGATGCTAAACGTCCCATAACAGGTCGTTTAGCTTTATCTCGATTTCCTCCGCATCCCACAACGGTAATTACTTGTTCATTTCCTGTTCTAATATCATTAATTGTTTCTAGTACATTTTTTAAAGCATCAGGTGTGTGGGCATAATCTATTATTGCCGTTACACCACCTTTTGAAATAAAATGTTGGAATCTTCCACTTACACTTTCCAACTCACTAATATGTGTTAATGTTTCTGTTGAATCTAAACCTAACAAATTTGCGACTCCATAAACGGCAGCTAAATTGTACGCGTTAAAACTTCCAATTAATTTTGTCCAAACTTCTTTATTATTTATAGTTAACAACAAGCCTGAAAATTGATTTTCTAAAATTCTAACCTTATAATCGGTCATTGTTTTTAAAGCATACGACTGTTTTTTTGCTATTGTATTTTGAAGCATTACTGCTCCGTTTTTATCATCTATATTTACCAATGCAAAAGCTGATTTTGGTAATGAATCAAAAAACGATTTTTTCACATCTCTATATTCTTTGAAAGATTTATGATAGTCTAAATGGTCATGTGTTAAATTGGTAAAAACTCCTCCAACAAATTGTAACCCTTCTGTTCTTTTTTGATGAATACCATGAGAGCTTACTTCCATAAAACAATAATCAACTCCCTGATTAACCATTTCATTTAAATACTTATTTATTAATACTGAATTTGGTGTTGTGTGCGTTGCTTCATATTGAATTGTATCAACCAAAATTTTGACTGTTGACAATAACCCAGATTTATATCCAGATTTTTGAAATAAATTATATAATAATGTAGCAATAGTAGTTTTACCGTTTGTACCAGTAATTCCAACCAATTTTAATTTTGATGAAGGGTTATCATAAAAGTTTGAAGCAATAACAGCTAAAGCACTATTTGAATCTTCAACTTGAACATAGGTTATGTTTTGAGTTAAATTTTCAGGCAATTCTTCACAAACAATTACCGTTGCACCTAACTCAATTGCTTTACTAATAAAATTATGCCCATCAAACAACAACCCTTTTTGAGCAACAAACAAATTATTTTGTTTAACCTCTCGTGAATCAAAAACAATAGCATTTACCGCTATATTGGCACTACCTTGAATGGTATTAATACTCACTTTATATAATATGTCTTTTAGTACCTTCAATTAAATTAAATTTAAAACTATTGTTGTTCCTTTTATTAACTTTACGCCAGCATTTATAGACTGATCTTGTACTTTTCCTTCACCATTAAAATTCACTTTCAATCCTATGTTTTCAAGTAAAGAAATGGCGTCCATTGCCGCCATTCCTTTAACATTTGGGATTGAAATAAATTCCTTATTAGATTTGGTATAGTAAACATCAAAGCTGTTTTTAATACTTGCAAAATTTGGAGTGTTATTATCTATCGTATTAATGATGTGATTTGAAGTATATATTTTTTGAGCGATATCTTTAAAAACGGGACCAGAAACATCCACACCGTAGAAACCTGCTTTAATATCTGGCTTATGAATTACTACGATACATGAATACATTGGGTTTTCAGCTGGGAAATAACCTGTAAAAGATGAAATATATTTTCTGTTTGAAGCCCAATCATCTAGCCAATATTCTTTACGTGCTGTTCCTGTTTTACCCGCCATTGAAAAATTTTCATCATACAATTTTTGACCTGTTCCACGTACCACAACATTTTTAAGAACTTCTTGAACTTTTTTAACTGTTTCTTTTGAACAAATTTCTGGGTCTATTACTTCTTTTTCAAAATACTCAACATGTTTATCCCAAGTACGAATTTCTTTTACAAATTTAGGCTTCAGCATTTCTCCATTATTTGCAATAGCATTATAAAATGTTAAAGTTTGCAATGGTGTTAATGCTAAATTATATCCATAAGAAATTGATGGCAATGCGTTTTTACTCCACTTTTTATCACCTGGAGCTGGAATTTCTGGTTCTCCTTCACCTTTAATAGCTAAACCAAGCTTATCATTTAGGTGCATTCCTTTTAAAATATTAATAAACTTTTCAGGATTTTTGCCAAAATTTTCTTCAATCAACCTTGCAAAACCAATATTTGATGAAACTTCAAGTGCTCTTGCAAATGTAATTTCCCCGAATCCACCTCTTTTAGAATCATTAATATATCTTCCATACATTCTGTACTTCCCTTTACCTGTATCAACAACTGTACTTGTATCAATTAAACCTGTTTCTAATGCTGCAACCATAGACATTACTTTGAAAGCTGAACCAGGTTCTTGAGATTCATAAACTGCATAGTTTCTTTTTTCGTAATATTTACCTTCAGAGTTTCTTCCTAAGTTAGAAATTGCTTTTATCTCACCTGTTTTAGTTTCCATTACAACAACGCAACCATGTTCTGCATTGTAAAATTCTAATTGTTTCAATAAAGAATGATGAGCAACATCCTGTATATTAACATCAATTGTTGTTACTATATCTTTTCCGTCTACAGGTTCCCTTTCGTTGTTGTCGTTAATTGGTTTCCATTGACCCTGAGCTATCTTTTGCTTCATTCTCCAACCATGCTTCCCTTTTAAATATTTTCTATAAGCACCTTCTATTCCTGGAGCACCTCTATAATCGTCATAACCAATCGTTCTTTCTGCAACTTTCCCTAGAGGATGCGCTCTAACAGTTGATTGTTCAGCTATAAAACCTCCTTTATACATTCCTAAATTAAAAATTGGAAAACTTTTAATTTTTATATAATCATTATACCCTAATTTTCGAGTAATAAATAAGTATCTATTTCTATTATTTCTCGCTTTTCTAATACTTTGTTCCCAACGAGAAGGAGAATTTCCAAGCATTTTTGACAATTCTGTAGCTAAATTTCTAATCTCTTTTTCAAATACTTTAGAATCAACAGTAAAAGCATCCATTCTAATTTCATATTGCGACATTGAAGTCGCTAACAAACTGCCGTCAGCTGAAAATACATTTCCTCTATTTGCGAAAATTGTATCATTTCTAAGAGTAAGATGCTCAGATAAGTTTCTATATTTTTCTCCATCAGCAAATTGAATATTAGTAAGCCTTACAACTATTGCCACCAAAAACAATGCGATAAACACAAATACAAAGTACAGTTTGTTTAGTATGCTTTTTTTTGTTGCTGCCAATTTTAATTTGCTTTTTTTGATGTTACCCTAATAACTTGCGGCGGATTTTCACTTGGCCTTAATTCCAAATCTAAAACCTTATTTCTAATTGTTGATTCTAATTTCAATTTCATAGAAATTGATCGAGTATCAACAAATTCAGATCTTAATTCTTTAATTTTCTTATTAAGTTTTGCAATTTCCATTACTTTTTTATCAGAACTGTGTGAACTTGCAATCATTAGCATCATTAATAAAACCATAAATAATATAAAACGCCAATTTTTTAAAGAATCATTACTTACTAAAAAATTCCCTTTTAATACATGGTAAATATTTTCTTTGAAATTAGCCATTACTTTAGGGTTGCTATTCTCAATTTTGCACTTCTCGCTCTATTATTTATTTTTATTTCTTGAAATGATGGAATAATCATTTTTCCAACTTTCTTCAATGGAACACTTATATTTCCATAAAAATCTTTTTCAGGCTCACCTTCAAATAACCCATTAATTATAAATCGTTTTACCAATCTATCTTCTAAAGAATGGTAAGAAATAACACTCAATCTCCCTTCTTTATTTAATATTTCAGGTGCTTGCAGTAAAAATTCTTTAAGCGCTTCTATTTCTTGATTTACTTCAATTCTGATTCCTTGAAAAATTTGAGCTAATATTTTATGCTCAACAGCTTTTGGCACAAATTCACTTAAAACCTCTTTTAATTCAAAACTTGTTTTAATTTTTTTTTCAGATCTTGTTTCAACAATTTTTTTTGCTATTGCTCTTGCATTTCGTAATTCACCATATTGAAACAAAACATCACTTAATTTTTGTTCATTATAAAAATTTACCACCTTAAAAGCTGATAATTCATCTGCCTGATTCATTCTCATATCCAAACCCGCATCAAACCGTGTAGAAAAACCACGTTCAGCCACATCAAACTGATGTGAAGAAACACCTAAATCAGCCAAAATACCATCCACTTTTTTCACACCATAAAAACGTAAATATCTTTTTATAAATCTGAAATTTTGTGGTATCAACGTAAAACGCTCATCATCAATCATATTTCGTTTTGCGTCATCATCTTGATCAAAAGCCAACAATTTTCCATGTTCATTTAACCTACTTAATATCTCTCTTGAATGACCTCCGCCTCCAAAAGTAACATCAACATACACCCCGTCAGGTTTAATATTTAAACCATCAACACTTTCTTTTAATAATACCGGATTATGATATTCCATCTTCGTTTTCTATTACATTACCCATTACTTCTTCAGCTAAATCTGCAAAATCAACCGTTGCATCATCAATAGCTTTTTCATAGTTATCTTTATCCCAAACTTCAACAATGTTAACTGCGGAAGAAAACACAACATTTTTTGTGATTCCAGCGAATGACTGTAAATCTTTTGGTATTAATAACCTACCTGAATTATCTAATTCAATAATTTTCACACCTGCAGTAAATCGACGAATAAAATCATTATTCTTTTTAACAAATCTGTTTAACTTGTTTACCTTCGCCATTAAAATATTCCACTCATACATTGGGTACAACTCCAAACATGGCTGAAAAACTGATCGTTTTAATACAAATCCATCTTGAAGTATTGGAGAAAGTTGCCTCTTCAAAGCCGAAGAAAGTGTTAATCTCCCTTTAGCATCGGCTTTACATTCGTATGTCCCAATTAAATTTACCATTTTGATTTTTAGTGTATTCAAAAATATAAATTTTTTCCCACAAAAAACCACTTTTACCCACTATGTTGATAACTTTTAACAGTTAACCTATTATTTCGACTATATTTTTGAAAAAC
The DNA here is from genome assembly GCA_004195315.1 of Lutibacter sp. Taxonomy (GTDB): domain Bacteria; phylum Bacteroidota; class Bacteroidia; order Flavobacteriales; family Flavobacteriaceae; genus Lutibacter. Next base: position 10,381 of record SDWL01000004.1, on the reverse strand, counting down.
AGGCACTTAAAATTAATATTGCTATCGTTTAGAAAAAAATCGTATTTTAGAAAAAAAACCTACCTTTGTGATTAGTTTTAAATTCAAAATTGAATGAACAATACTCTTATTAAAGAAGGGAAATTTAGTTATATTGAAGCAGGTGAAGGTGAACCAATAATTGTACTTCATGGGCTTATGGGTGCATTAAGTAATTTTAATGGCGTTTTAAACTATTTTTCAACCAAAGGGTATAAAGTAATTATCCCTGAATTACCTATTTATTCCTTACCACTTTTAAAAACCAATGTTAAAAACATTTCTAAATTTTTAAAAGAATTTATGGCTTTTAAAAAAATTGATAGTGCTATTTTACTTGGAAATTCATTAGGTGGACATATTGCATTGTACTTTACCAAATTGAATTTGAAAAATGTGAATGGTCTTGTTTTGACTGGAAGTTCAGGCTTGTATGAAAAATCTATGGGTGATACATACCCAAAAAGAGGCAACTATGAATATATAAAAGCTAAAACGGAAGAAGTATTTTACGACCCTAAAATAGCTACAAAAGAAATTATTGATGAAGTTTATACAACTGTTAATGATAGAAGTAAAGTTATAAAAACATTGGCCATTGCTAAAAGTGCTATTCGACATAATATGGCAAAAGATTTGCCTGATATGCATACGCCAGCTTGCGTAATTTGGGGAAAGAATGATACTGTAACTCCTCCAGAAGTTGCTGTTGATTTTGAAAAATTATTACCCGATGCCAAATTATATTGGATTGACAAATGTGGTCATACACCAATGATGGAACACCCAGAAGAATTCAATAAAATTCTTGAAAACTGGCTAACAGAAAGAAATTTATAAAATATAATGAAAATTAAAACAGCTGATTTTGTAATTAGCAATTCTGATGTTTCCAAATGTCCAAAAGAACAATTTCCAGAATATGCTTTTATAGGTCGTTCTAACGTTGGAAAATCTTCGTTAATTAATATGCTAACTGATAGAAATAAGTTAGCAAAAATATCTGGAAGGCCAGGGAAAACACAACTTATAAATCACTTTAAAATAAATAATAATTGGTTTTTAGTAGATTTACCGGGCTATGGATATGCCAAAGTTTCAAAAACCATTAAACAAACATTTCAAAGTTTTATAAAAAACTACTTTTTGCAACGTGAACAGCTAATTTGTACTTTTGTTTTGATAGATTGTAGGCACGAACCTCAAAAAATTGATTTGGAATTTATGGAATTCTTAGGCGAAAAGGGAATCCCATTTTGCATAATTTTCACCAAAGCAGACAAGATTAAATTATCCGAACTGAATAGAAATGTTCAAATATATAGTGAAACCATGACTAAAACAATGTGGGAAACTATGCCTCAACACTTTGTTTCATCTGCAAGTAATGCAACTGGTAGAAAAGAAATTCTTGAATTTATTGATGGTTTAAATAAAGGAATAGAAGATAATTCATAAAATGGCTTCAACCAAAAATAATTTAGCTGTATTGTTTGAAGACAATCACTTTATCATTATAAATAAACAATCGGGTGATATTGTTCAAGGCGACAAAACTGGAGACACTCCATTAAGTGAAGTTGTTAAAGAATATATTAAAGAAAAATATAATAAGCCTGGAAATGTTTTTTTAGGAGTGGTTCACAGATTGGACAGGCCTACTACAGGCATTGTTGTTTTTGCAAAAACATCAAAATCATTAGAGCGATTTAACAAAATGCTTCGTGATAAATTAGTGAACAAAACCTATTGGGCAGTTGTTAAAAACAAACCAATTAAAAATGTTGATACACTTACGGGATTTTTAAGAAAAAACCCTAAAAACAACAAATCCACCTCGTATTCTTCTGAAATTGAAGCAAGTAAAAAAGCCACTCTTCATTATAAACTTGTTAAATCTTTAGATAATTACCACTTATTAGAAGTTGATTTAGAAACGGGTCGTCATCATCAAATTAGATGCCAACTGGCTGCTATTGGCTCACCAATAAAAGGCGATTTAAAATATGGTTTTGACCGTAGTAATAAAGATGCAAGTATTCATTTACACGCTCGTAAAATCCAATTTATTCATCCTGTAACTAAAGAAACTATTTTAATAATTGCACCAACTCCTAAAGAAGTTATTTGGGAAGCATGTAATTAGAAAATATTTAAAATAGATTCCTGCTTTTGCAGGAATGAGAAATCAACTAATTAAGCTTTATTTTTCTTCGATACAATTTCATCCAAACATAAATTTCCCACACTTCCTTTATGCGTATGATCTACTTTTTTATCGGGATTAAAAGTACCATCTTGAATGTTTTTTCCAACAATTTTATAAGCATCTCTAAACGGCACTCCGCTTTGAACTAGCTTATTGACCTCCTCTACACTAAACAAATACAAATATTTTTGATCTTCAATAATATGCTCTTTTACCTGAATGTTTTTTAATGAATAAGTGAGCATTTCTAAACATGATTTTAAGGTTGAAAAAGATGGAATTAACCCTTCTTTTAACAATTGTAAATCTCTATGATAACCACTTGGAAGATTATTAGTAATCAATGTAAACTCGAAAGGAAGTGCTTGTAATTTGTTGCATTTTCCTCTAATTAATTCAAAAACATCAGGATTTTTTTTGTGAGGCATAATACTTGAACCTGTTGTTAATTCATCAGGAAATGAAATAAAATTAAAATTCTGACTCATATATAAGCAAATATCCATACTCATTTTAGACAATGTACTAGCAACCGAACTTATAGCAAACGCAACTGACTTTTCTAATTTTCCTCTACCCATTTGAGCTGCCACTGAGTTAAATTTTAAGGTTTCAAAATTTAATGCTTTTGTTGTGAAATCTCTATCAATTGGAAATGAACTTCCATAACCTGCTGCAGAACCTAATGGGTTTTGATCTGCAACTTTATATGCTGCTTTTATAAAATAAATATCATCTATTAAAGTTTCTGCATAAGCAGAAAACCATAAACCAAAAGATGACGGCATGGCAATTTGTAAATGTGTATAGCCTGGTAATAAAACATTTTTATAGTGTTCTGCCAGTGAAATTAACAAATCAAAAAGACCATCAACTTCTTCACTAATTTCATTTAGTGCATCTTTTAAATACAAATGAACATCAACCAAAACCTGATCATTTCTTGACCGTGCTGTATGAATTTTTTTTCCTATATCGCCTAACTTTTCAGTTAACAAAAACTCAATTTTTGAATGAACATCTTCAAAAGAATCTTCAATAATAAAATTCCCATTTTCTATATCTGCTAAAATAAATCCTAATTCTACCTCAAGTAAGTTTAGTTCTTCTGCAGTCAGTAAACCAATACTGTGCAACATTTTTGCGTGTGCAACATTTCCTATTACGTCATATTTTGCTAAAATTAAATCTAATTCTCTATCGTTACCAACAGTAAATAAATCTATTTTTTTATCGGTTGAAAATCCTTTATCCCAAAGTTTCATAATTATTATTTATTTGTTGAATTGTTTATTTGTTAAATTGTAACCTTTACATGGTTAAACAATTCAGCAGTTAAACAGTTTTAAACTATTTCTTCTAATATTTTAATGTACAATACTACACCTTCTTCAATTTCACTTACATAAATAAACTCATCAGCCGTATGTGAACGTAAACTTTCTCCAGGTCCTAATTTTAACGATGGGCAACTTAACACAGCTTGATCAGATAATGTTGGCGAACCATACGTTTCCCTTCCTAATTTAATACCAGCTTGTACAATTGGATGATTTTTTGATATGGAAGAAGAATTTAAACGAAGTGATCGTGCTATCACTTCAGACTTAACATTTGACTGTATAATTTCTAGCACTTCTTTATTATTATACATATCTGTAACTCTAACATCCACCACATAGTTACAACTTGCAGGTATTACATTATGCTGACTTCCAGCTTCAATTTGTGTAACCGTCATTTTAACTTTTCCCAATGTTTCAGAATACTTTGGAAATTCAAAAGTCTGAAACCAATGTACATCTTCAATGGCGTTGTAAATTGAGTTATCTCCAATTCCATGAGCTGCGTGTCCTGCCGTTCCTTTAGCTTTACAATCTAACACCAATAACCCTTTTTCAGCAATTGCTAATTGCATTAATGTTGGTTCTCCTACAATTGCAAAATCAATTTCAGGAATAATATTTAACATACTATTTAAACCGTTAGGGCCCGAGTTTTCTTCTTCGGCAGAAGCCACGATTACAAAATTATATTTTAAATTGCTTTTATTATAAAAATAAGTAAACGCCGCTAATAATGAAACCAAGCAACCACCTGCGTCATTACTTCCCAAACCACACAATTTACCTCCAGTTACTTCTGGAATTAATGGATTTTTAGTGTAGTTTTTATTTGGTTTTACTGTATCATGATGTGAATTTAATAGTATTGTTTTTTTTGAAGCATCAAAATGTTTGTTTTTTGCCCAAACATTATGCTTATAGCTTTCAAATTTTATATTATGACCAGAAAACCATTGCATGATTAACAACGCAGTTTCATTTTCTTCACCCGAAAATGACTGCTTTGAAATTAAATTTTTAAGCAATTCAATAGCTTCTTTAGTTAATTGATTTATCATTATTTTAAACTTAATGTTGTAAATAAATTATTAGTGATTTTGATTAAAGAAGCATCACCAATTTTTACTTTATTTACTCCTTTTTTTAATGCGTTAAAACAATTATGTAGTTTTGGAATCATTCCTTCTGAAATAATACTATTATCAACTAATTGTTCGTACTTGTTTAAATTAATTTCACTAATTACAGAATTTTTATCTTCAATACTTTCTAATACACCTTTTAATTCAAACACATAATTTAATTCTGTTTCATACAAATTACTCATTGCAATGGCTACTTCAGAAGCAATTGTATCTGCATTTGTATTTAATAATTGTCCATTTTTATCATGTGTAATTGCACAAAAAACCGGCATTACTTTATTTTGTAATAACACATTTATAAATTCTGAATTTACAGCATCAACATCACCTGCAAAACCGTAATCAATGTCTTTTACTATTCGTTTATGCGCTATAATACAATTTGCATCAGCTCCTGACAAACCAATTGCATTACAATTATTCTGCTGTAAAATTGATGTTATTTTTTTATTTAATAACCCTGCGTAAACCATTGTTACAACTTCTAAATTGGCTTCATCCGTTACCCTTCTACCGTTAATCATTTTAGGTTTTAAACCCATTACTGAAGCAATTTCAGTAGCTCTTTTTCCTCCTCCATGAACTAATATTTTAGGTTCATTCATTTTTGAAAAATCCTTTAAAAAAGAAGTTAACGCAATATCATCGTTGATAATACTCCCTCCAATTTTAACTATTTTCAACAATTTCTTATCCATGCTTTTCTAATATTTTCTTCAACACAATTTGTGCCGAATATGTTCTGTTATTTGCTTGTTGAATAACGATTGAATTTTCAGAATCTATCACTTCATCAGCAACTATCACATTTCTTCTAACTGGTAAACAATGCATAAATTTAGCATTATTCGTCAAATTCATTTTATCAGCTGTAATCATCCAATTTAAATCATTTATCATAACTTCACCATAATCATTATAAGAACTCCAGTTTTTAACATACACAAAATCAGCATTTTCAAAAGCTTTTTCTTGATTGTTTTCTATAATTGAATTTTTAGTTATTTCTTTATTTAACTCATAACCTTTTGGGTGTGTAATCACAAAATCAGCATCTTGCAATTGCATCATTTCCACAAAAGAATTTGCAACCGCATGTGGCAAAGCTTTCGGATGCGGCGCCCAAGACAACACAACTTTAGGTTTTTTTGTTGTTTTAAATTCTTCAATTGTAATTGCATCAGCCAACGCTTGTAATGGATGCCCAGTGGCGCTTTCCATATTTACAACTGGAATTCCAGCATATTTTTTAAAACTATTGATAACCATTTCAGCATTATCTTCTTCTTTATCTGTTAATGACGCAAAAGCTCTTATAGCCACAATATCACAATATTGCGCTATTACCTTAGCTGCTTCTTTTACATGTTCCGATTTGTTTTGATTCATTACAACACCATCTTCAAACTCTAATTCCCAACCTTCACTACCAAAATTCATTACAATTGTGTTCATTCCTAAATTTTGAGCAGCTTTTTGAGTGCTTAATCGGGTACGTAAACTATTATTAAAAAATAATAAACAGATGGTTTTACCTTCTCCAAGAGTTTTAAACTGTAATTGATTTTTCTTTAATTCAATAGCCTGTTGCACTGTTATTTGCAAACTATCCAAATCTTTTAAGCTAGTGTAATGTTGCATTTTATTGTATTATTATTTTTGTGAATTCTATCTTATTGTTAATTGCATTGATCATAAAATTGTCATTTAAACCATTTAGAATCCAAGTTTCAATATTGGCTTTTTGAGCTATTTCAGCGGCTTCAATTTTAGTAGTCATTCCTCCTGTTCCCTGCGAAGAAACTGAGTTTTCTATTTGCTCACGCAATAGTTCAACATTTGAAGTTTCTTTAATGGTTTTTGCACTATTTGCATCTATAGATTCTTTGATGTAAATACCATCTGTATTGGTTGCAATTATCAGCAAATCAACATTTAACAAAACTGAAGTTAACGCAGATAATTTATCATTATCTCCAAATTTTATTTCATCAGTTGCCACTGTGTCATTTTCATTAATAATAGGAATATAGCTATTTTCAACCAATACATTAATAGTATTTACTATGTTTATTTTTGATTGTTCTCTTTCAAAATCTGAATACGACAATAAACATTGTGATGTTAACAAACCTAATTCTCTAAAATTTTCTTGAAAAATTCGCATTAAATGCGGTTGACCAATAGATGCTAGTGCTTGTTTAACAATTATTTCTTTTCCATTAGTTTCTAAATTTACAAATTGTTTGGCAGCTGCAATAGCTCCAGAACTCACAATTATAAATTCATAATCATCTTTTAGAAAGGCAATTTGTTGCGCAATATCTTCAATTTTACCTCTAGAAATATTGTTCGTTCCTTTGGTGAGTACATTTGTACCAATTTTAAGTAATATTCTTTTTTTATCTAATTTGCCCATTTCCGTATATATACCACTTATTTGTTACTAAATGTTGTAATCCTATTGGACCTCTATGATGCAATTTATCGGTACTAATTGCAAGTTCTCCGCCCAAACCAAACTGACCACCATCTGTAAAACGAGTTGAAGCATTATGATACACAGCTGCTGAATCAACTGATTCCATAAAAGTGGTTGCAGTTTCATCATTTTTTGAAATAATTACTGCTGAATGTCCACCACAGTATTTGTTGATTTTAGCAATAGCTTCTTCCGAAGAGTTTACACTTCCAATTACAATTTTGTAATCTAAAAACTCCTCATACCAAATATCTTCATTTTCAAATTCTGAAACATTTTTATAAATTGATAAAGTCACATCGCCTAAAATCTCAATATTCGATACTAATAATTTATTTATCAATCTTTTAATAAACAGTTCTCTATTTGGTAAATTATTATTTATAAGTACTTTATCAACTGCGTTACATGCTGATATTTTTGTAGTTTTCCCATTAATAATTACTTTTAAAGCAATGTCTAAATCAGCTTCGTTATCTACATAAATAAAATTATTTCCACGTCCACTTACAATTACTGGGCATGTTGCATGTTGTTTTACAAAAGCTATTAAATTTTCGCCTCCACGCGGTACAATTAAATCTACTTTTTGAGTTGGTCTTTCTAAAAATACTTGCGTTTCTGTTCTGTTATAATTTAAATATTCCACCCAATTTGTTGAAATATTATTTTCAATCAACGCTTTGTGCCATAAATCCACAATTTTTAAATTTGAATTTATTGATTCTTTACCTCCCTTTAATAAAATTTTATTCCCAGATTTAAATGCAATTCCAGCAGCTTCAACAGTAACATCTGGTCTAGATTCATAAATAATTAAAACGGTGCCAAATGGTGCTGATTTATTCATGATTTTTAATCCGTTTTCATGTATAAAATGATACAATTCTTTTCCTATAGGATCAACATCAGCAATTAATTGTTGCAATGATAAAATCATTCCACTAATTTTTTCTTCATCAACTTTTAAACGATCATACATAGCTAAATCTACACCATTATAATTGTTTACATCCATTTTGTTTGCATTCAATATTTCTACTTTTTCGGCAGTAATTAAGTGCTCCATTGAAAGTAAAACATTGTTTCGTTGTTGTATGGTTAAAGTCTTGTTCATTATACTAATAATTCTTTCAATGTATTTAAAAAAGAAGCTATTTGCTCTTTTTTTATATTTAATGGAGGTAAAATTCTTAGTAAATTCTTATTATTTGAACCACCTGTGAATATGTGCTTGTCAAAAATTAATTTTTTTCTTAACTCGCCAACTCCAAAATCGAATTCAACACCCAACATTAAACCTCTTCCTTTTATCTCTTTAATTTTTGGAACTGTTTTAATTTCTTCCAAAAAGTATTCGTAAACTTCATTCACATTGGCAATTAAATTTTCTTCTTCAATACTATCTAGCACTGAAATTGCTGCAGCACAAGCTAAATGATTTCCTCCAAAAGTTGTTCCCAACATTCCAAATTTAGCTTCGTATTTATCCGAAATTAACACACCTCCAATTGGAAATCCGTTTGCCATTCCTTTCGCAGTTGTAATAATATCCGGTTGAATGTTATGATACTGAAACGCGAAAAATTTTCCACTTCTACCATAGCCAGATTGAATTTCATCTAAAATTAATGGTACTTTCTTTTTATTACATATTTGCTGAACTTCTTGAAAAAATTCAGTTGTACCTTCATCTAAACCTCCAACGCCTTGAATTCCTTCAATAATTACTGCTGCTACATCATTTTTACCTAATTCGTGAATTACCAACTCAATTTCATTCAATGGTAAAAAAGTAACTTCTTGTTGTAAATTTATTGGCGCGTTAATATTTTTATTATCTGTAACAGCCACTGCTGCCGAAGTTCTTCCGTGAAAAGCATTGTTAAAAGAAATTACTCTGCTTTTTTGGGTAACAAAAGATGCTAATTTTAAAGCATTTTCATTTGCTTCAGCACCAGAATTACATAAAAACAACTTATAATTTTCACAGCCTGATAATTTTCCTAATTTTTGGGCTAACTCAGTTTGTAACGGGTTTTGGATTGAATTGGAATAAAATCCGATTTTATGTAACTGATCAGACAATGCTTTAACATATTTAGGATGTGTATGACCAATTGAAATTACGCCATGACCACCATATAAATCTAAATATTTTGTATTATTTTCATCCCAAACATATACTCCTTCTGCTTTTACAGGAGTAACATTATACAAAGGATATACATTAAATAATTCCATTTTTAACGTTCTAAATCTGATTAATTTTCTCAAATGAAGTCACCAATCCTCTAATTATTGATGAACTTAAACCTTGATGTTCCATTTCATTTAAACCTGCTATTGTACAACCACTTGGTGTGGTTACTTTATCAATTTCCTGCTCTGGGTGGCTACCAGACTGGATTAATAGTGTAGCTGCCCCTAAACAAGTTTGCATGGCTAATTCCTGAGCTTCATCTGCATGAAAACCAAGTTGAACAGCTCCTTGAGCAGTAGCACGTATTAAACGCATCCAAAAAGCAATTCCGCTTGCGCAAATTACGGTGGCAGATTGCATTAATTTTTCTTCAATACAAATTGTTTTGCCCAATGAATTAAAAATAGTTTTTGCTAACTCAATATTATTTTCCCCTTTTTCATTAGAACTTAAACAAGTCATAGATTGTCCCACAGAAATTGCCGTATTTGGCATACTTCTAATAATCGCAGTTTCATTCCCTAAAACGGCTTCAATATCATGTATTTTCCTACCTGTTATAACTGATATTATAGTATGTTTTTTAGTGTCTATTTCATCTTTAATTTCTTCTAATACAAGTTGTAATTGGTTAGGTTGAACAGCAACTATAACAATATCCGAAAAACGTACTGCTTCTTTATTGTCTGAAGAAATTTTAACATTTGGTAAGTTTTTCCAAGTGCTTAATGAAGCTGTATTTCGTTTTGTTAAATACAGGTTTTTAATTTCAAAACTTTTTTGAGATAAAATTCCAATGGCTATTGAATATCCTAAATTTCCTGTTCCTATAATTGCTATTTTCATTGGTATTTATTTTTAAAATGAAGTCGCTTTTAATTGTAATCCTTCAGCCTCTTTAAATCCAAATAATAAATTCATATTTTGAATTGCTTGTCCAGAAGCACCCTTCAATAAATCTGTCTCTTATACACATCT
>SDWL01000493.1 GCA_004195315.1 Lutibacter sp. | reverse complement strand
CCTTTTTCTCTTAACCAGTCGATTGCTGCATCAACGTTTCCATCTGTTTCGATTAACGCTTTTTTACAATCCATCATACCAGCACCAGTTTTATTTCTTAACTCTTTAACTAGTTTTGCACTAATTGCCATTTTCGTTTCCTCCTAATGTGGTTTTCCGTTTAAATTTTACCATAATTATTCGAATTTTTCAATTCATAATAATGAATTTTTTTTGTAAAAAAAGAGCTTGAAAGCTCTTTTTATATTACTTTAAAGCTTTTAGTAATTCTGCTTTTTTAAGTTTTGAGTATCCGTGTAATCCTTTGTCTTTAGCTAAGTTTTTTAAGTCTGCAACAGTCATTGCGCTTAAATCTTTTGCTGGTTTCGCCGTAACTTTTTCTTTCACAGGTGCTTTAACTTGTACAGGTACTTTTACTTCAACTTTTTTAGGTGCTTCAACAACTACTTTTTTAGGAGTAGGTGCAACTACAGTCTTAGGTGCTACTGCAACTACCGTTTTAGGCGCTGCTGTAACTACTGGTCTTGATGTTGCTGCTACTACTGGTTTTACATAAGGTTTTGGTGCTCCAGTTGTTTGTCCTGGTTTTACGTAAGGTCTTGGTGTTCCAGTTGTTTGTCCTGGTTTTACGTAAGGTCTTGGTGTTCCAGTTGTTTGTCCTGGTTTTACGTAAGGTTTTGAAGTTTTGTTATCGCGGTTATAAGGTTTGGCATCCTTGTTGTATGGTTTTCTATCATTGTTGTAAGGTTTTCTGTTTTTATCGTAAGGTTTTCTGTTTCTGTCATAAGGTTTTCTTGGTTCTCTTGGTGGTAATTCTTCAATTATAATCTCTCCACCAACTGCTTCGATAAATGCGTTCGCTAATCTAGATACGATTAATTTTACTGAACGGATTGCATCGTCATTTGCTGGGATGATTACGTCAACTAAATCAGGATCACAGTTAGTATCTACGATACCAAATACTGGGATATGAAGTTTTCTTGCTTCTAAGATTGCGTTTTTCTCTTTAATTGGATCTACTACAAATACTGCTTCAGGAATTGTTTTCATTTCTTTGATTCCTGATAAGAATTTTTCTAGTCTATCTAATTCTTTATTCAATCCGATAACTTCTTTTTTAGGTAACTTGTCAAAAGTACCATCATTTTCCATTTTCTTGATGTCGTGTAATCTTCTAATTGATTTTCTGATTGTTTTGAAGTTTGTTAGTGTTCCACCTAACCAACGTTGTGATACATAGAATTGACCCGAACGGATCGCTTCGTCTTTCACTACTTGTTGTGCTTGTTTTTTTGTACCTACGAATAAAATTCT
>SDWL01000098.1 GCA_004195315.1 Lutibacter sp. | reverse complement strand
ATACAAAAAAACTCCAAATTTTCATTTGGAGTTTTTTTTGTAGTATTAATTTAATTTTTATTTCTTTTTTGGATGAACTAAAGTCATTTCATCAATTAAATTTTTAGCTCCTGCATATTTATCAATTATAAATAATACATAACGGATATCAACTGATATACTTCTCACTATATCTGCATCAAAATACAAATCACTCATGGTACCTTCCCAAGTTGTATCAAAAGCCAAACCAATCATATTTCCATGAGCATCTATAATAGGACTTCCTGAATTCCCACCGGTCATATGGTTTGTAGATAAATAATTTACAGGCATTTTCCCGTTTTCAGCATATTGCCCGTAATCTTTAGCTTCATATAAATCTATTAATTTTTGAGGTACATCAAATTCGTAATCTCCAGGAACATATTTTTCCATCACTCCTTTTAAATAGGTTTTATTGGTATAATAAACACCATCTTTTGGAGAATATCCTTGAACCATTCCATAATTAACTCTCAAAGTGCTATTTGCATCTGGGGGAAATCGCTTGTTTGGAAAAACTTCCATCAATGCTTTCATATACTCTTTTTGAACTGCCGATAATTGCATATTCAACTCTTGAAACTTAGGTTCAATTTTTGTGTAAAAAATTGCGTGAACTTCTTTTCCAAAAGCGAAAGCCTTATCTTCATTCAACTTTTTAATAACTTCTTCTGCAGTTCCTCCCAATAATTCTTCAGCACCAGCCAAACTTGTTAGTTTTGAGTTTGTATAAATTTCAGTTGAAAGTGCTTTAAAATCAATATTTTCAAAATTTTCTGGCAAATATTCTTTTGGCATTTTTTCAGCATATAAGCTCATTAATTTTTCAAAAACAGGTTGATCAACAGTAGCGCTATAATTTTTGTAAGTTCTTTTTAGTCTATTTAAAGTTACTTCTCTAGCCTTTTCAAATGCTTTTTCACCACCTCTTGAAAACGCTTGTTCTAATTGGTATGTAGTAAATGTAATTCCTAAAAGCTCAACATTTCTATAAACAACTTCAAACCAATAATCTCGTGCTAAAGAAACACTCTCAATTTCTTTGTATAATTTTTCAAAATCAGATAATAACGTAGTATACCCTACTAAATCTTTTTCGGCTACTATTTTAGAAAATTCTTGTTCTAATTCCTTCTTTTTAGCAATGGCATTTGTTTGATGAATTCCTTGATTTTCACCAATCCATTTTTTCCAATAATTTGCAGTTGAAGCAAATTTAGAAGCATATTTTATTTTTATATCGTCATCTTTACGCATATAAGAATCAATTATTTTCAATGCGTTATCGCGGACTTCAATTTTTGCAGGATTTAACACATTCACAATTTGATCTACTGCAACAGCTGGTAAGTATTCATTTGTTCTACCTGGGAAACCAAAAACTAACGTAAAATCACTTTCTTCAACACCATCTAATGATATTGGTAAAAAATGATTTGGTTTATATGGTTTGTTGTCTTTTGAATAAGCTGCAGGGCGATTATTAGCATCGGCATACACTCTAAACAGAGAGAAATCTCCAGTATGACGAGGCCACATCCAGTTGTCTGTATCAGCTCCAAATTTACCAATTGAAGTTGGTGGTGCTCCTACCAAACGAACATCTGTAAATTTTTCAGTTATAAATAACAAATATTGATTTCCTTTAAAAAATGATTTCACATTTGCATCTTGCCAATCTTCTTTTTGTGCTGATTTAGTTACTTTATTAATATTCCGACTTATTAAACTTTGTTTAGAAGCTTCATCCATATCATTAGTAACACCTTCAAAAACTTGAGCGGTTACATCATCAATTCTTTTTATAAACGTTGCACTTAAGCTTTCGTTTACTTTTTCTTCTTCATAACTCATTGCCCAAAAACCGTCTTTTAAATAGTCATGCTCAACAGATGAATGTGATTGAATTATACCATAACCGCAATGGTGATTTGTTAACAACAAACCGTTTGGTGATATTATTTCAGATGTACAACCGCCACCAAAATGTGCAATTGCGTCTTTTAAACTTGAATTGTTTACATCATAAATATCTTTGGCAGTCATTTTACTACCTAAAGTTTGCATTTCTTGTTCATTCATTCCTTCTAATAATGAAGGAACCCACATACCGCCTTGAATATCTCTAGTATCAATTTTTTTAGTTTTCTGGGCTGAAATGCTTAGCGACAAAAAAATGGTCGCAATAAAAAAATATAATTTTATGTGTTTCATTTAATTAAGGTTTAATTATTTATTTATGATATTATTTTTTTGGGTGAACTAAAGTCATTTCATCAATTAAATTTTTTGCTCCGGCATATTTATCTACAATAAATAATACATAACGAATATCTACCATAATATTTCTGCAAATATCAGGATCGTAGTTCATATCACTCATAGTACCTTCCCAAACTCTGTCAAAGTTTAAACCAATTAAATTCCCGTGTGCATCAATTGCTGGGCTACCAGAATTCCCACCAGTAGTATGATTTGTACCAATAAAGTTTACCGGCATTTTACCGTTATCTCCATATTGTCCAAAATCTTTTGAATCGTATAATTCTTTTAATTTATTAGGAATATCAAATTCATAATCTCCTGGAACAAATTTTTCTATTACACCTTTTAAATAGGTTGTATTACCATAACGCATCCCATCTTTTGGAGCATAACCTTTTACTTGTCCATAAGTTACACGTAAAGTGCTATTTGCATCTGGAAAAAAACGTTTGTTTGGAAACACTTCCATAAGTGCTTTCATATATTCTTTCTGAACTGCAGCCAATTGTAAATTTAATTCCTGAAATTTAGGTTCAATTTTAGTGTAGAAAATGCTGTGTAATTCTTTTCCAAAGGTATACGCCTTATCTCCATTTAATTTTTTAATTACTTCTTCAGCTGTTCCAGTTAATAATTCGTTGGCTCCTTCTAAACTAGTTAATTTAGAGTTTGCATAAATATCATTTGTTAAAGTCGAAAAATTAACATTTCCCATATTTGAAGGCATAAACTCATTTGGAGCCTTTTCAGCATACAAGCTTACTAACTTCTCAAATACAGGTTTATCAACTTTTGCACTGTAATTTTTAAACTTTCCTTTATAACTATTCAATAATGATTTTCTTCTACTTTCAAAGGCTTCTTCTCCACCTTTTAAAAATGCTTGTTCTAATTGAAATGCGCTAAATGTGATATTTAATAATTCAACATTTCTATATACTACTTCAACCCAATAATCTCGAGCCAAGGAAACACTTTCAATTTCTTTATATAATGTTTCAAAATCAGACAATAATGTTTTATAACCCACTAAATCTTTCTCTGCTACAATTTTAGAGAACTCACTTTCTAATTCGCGTTTCTTTTGAATTGCATTTGATTTCTCTATACCTTGATTTTCACCAATCCACTTTTTCCAATAATTTGCAATAGAAGCGTATTTTGAAGCATATTTAATTTTTATATTATTATCATTACGCATAAATTCATCGACTATTTTCAATGCATTTTCTCTTACTTCAATTTTAGCTGGATTTAAAACATTCACAATTTGATCAATACCTACAGCAGGCAAATATTCATTTGTACGTCCAGGAAAACCAAATACTAAGGTAAAGTCTCCTTCTTCAACGCCATCTAAAGAAATTGGTAAATGATGAGCTGGTTTGTATGGTACATTATCTTTAGAATATTCGGCTGGTTTATTATTAGCATCAGCATAAATTCTAAACATTGAAAAATCTCCTGTGTGACGAGGCCACATCCAATTATCAGTATCTGAACCAAATTTACCAATTGAAGTAGGCGGAGCACCCACTAAACGAACATCTTTAAACTCTTCAGTTACAAATAATAAGTATTGATTTCCTTTGTAAAAAGATTTCACATTGGCATCTTGCCAAGCTTCCTTTTGAGCAGCTTTACTTACTTTTAGAATGTTCTGGTTGATTAGCTTCATTTTAGCAGCTTCGTCCATATCTGAATTTACACCTTCAAAAATAGCCTCAGTTACATCATCTATTCTTTTAATAAATGTTACTGAAAAATTTTCGTTTGGTAATTCTTCTTCATAACTCATTGCCCAAAAACCATCTTTTAAATAGTCATTTTCAACAGATGAATGCGATTGAATTACACCATAACCACAATGGTGATTTGTTAATAACAATCCGTTTGGTGAAATTACTTCAGAAGTACATCCACCATTAAAATGTACAATTGCATCTTTTAAACTTGAATTATTTACAGAGTAAATGTCTTCAGCAGTCATTTTACTTCCTAATAATTGCATTTCATTTTCGTTTACTCCTTCTAATAAGGAAGGAATCCACATACCTCCTTGAATTTCACGGGTATCAACAATGGGAGCTTCACTTTTTACAACTTGTGTTGTTTCTTGTACTGTTTTACAAGAAACAACTAATAACGCAACTATTAAATAGAATTTTATATTTTTCATTATTTTAAAATTTTATCCAGCAAATATACATAACGAAAACGTTTTTTAAAGTGTTGTAATTCATAAAAAATAGTATTTTAGCCAAAATTTAAATTATATGGATACAACACCTCTTATTACCCAAGACACAATTGTTTTTGGAATACTTATGCTTACCCTTGGATTTGTTTTTTATACATCATCTAGCGATAATAGCGTTTGGAAAAAATTTTACAAATACATTCCCGCTTTACTTATGGCATATATGATGCCAGCAGTTTTTACAACGCTTGGAATAATTTCTCCTGAATGGAAAACTGTGAACGAAGCTGGTGAAATTACTGAACACGGCTCGCAAGTTTATTATATTGCAAGTAGATATTTATTACCTGCCGCACTTGTGCTTATGACATTAAGTATAGATTTAAGAGCTGTTTTTGACTTAGGTCCTAAGGCTTTAATCATGTTTTTAACAGGAACCGCTGGAATTATTATTGGAGGTCCTCTTGCTATATTATTAGTTTCAATGATTTCACCTGAAACTGTTGGTGGCGCTGGACCAGATGCTGTTTGGAGAGGATTATCAACTCTAGCTGGGAGCTGGATTGGTGGAGGTGCTAACCAGGCTGCAATGCTAGAAATTTATGAATTTAATACTGAAAATTATGCAAGTTATGTAATTGTTGATATTGTTGTAGCAAATATTTGGATGGCTATTTTATTGTTAGGAATAGGAAAATCTGAAAAAATTGACAAATGGTTAAAAGCAGATACATCTGCAATTGAAAGATTGAAAGAAAAAGTTTCAAGCTATGCAAAACAAAATGTTAGAAATCCTTCTTTAGCTGATTTTATGGTGATACTATCTATAGGATTTGTAGTTGTTGGAATTTCACATTTAGGAGCTAATGCAGTTTCTAGTTATTTGATTGAAAATTTTGAATCTGTAAATGATAAAACTTCTGCAATGTCATCATTCGGATCTCAATTCTTTTGGATGATTAGTATTGCTACATTACTTGGAATTATTTTGTCATTTACAAATTTAAAAAAATATGAAGGTGCCGGTGCAAGTAAGATAGGAAGTGTATTTATTTACATTTTAGTAGCATCAATTGGTATGAAAATGGATTTAACAAAAATTCTAGATAACCCAGGACTAATTGTTGTTGGTTTAATTTGGATGACAATTCATGTTTTACTATTAATAATAATGGCTAAATTAATTAGAGCTCCTTACTTCTTTTTAGCTATTGGAAGTAAAGCTAATGTTGGAGGAGCAGCCTCAGCACCTGTTGTAGCAGCAGCGTTTCACCCATCTTTAGCAACTGTAGGAGTTTTACTTGCTGTTTTGGGTTATGTTGTTGGAACATACGGAGCTATGTTAACTGCTGAATTAATGAGAATTGTTGCTCCTTAATTTTATTAAAATTGGATATTATTTGCTAAAACTAGAATAAAATGAAAAAAATAATAAGCTTTATTGTATTAATTAGTCTTTTATTTTCCTGTGGTAAATCAAAAAATGGAAGTTTAATTGTTAACGGAAATATTGATGGCCTTAAAAAGGGAACATTATATTTGCAAAAATTTAAAGACACCTTACTTGTTTCGGTAGATTCAATTCATTTAAATGGCGAAAGTAATTTCATACTTGTTGATAACATTGAAAATCCTGAAATATATTATGTAGTTTTAGATAAAAAACCAGATCAAAAAATAGCTTTTTTTGGTGAGAAAGGTGAAATTACAATTACTTCGAAACTTTCAAAATTTGCAACTTCTGCAAAAATCACAGGTTCTAAAAATCAAACATTGCTTGAAGAACATGAAGATATGGCTCAGAAATTTAGCGGAAAACAATTAGATTTTATTAAGGAGAAATTTGAAGCTCAAAAAGCTGGTGATACAGCTTTAGTTTCAAAAATTGAAAAACAAGAAACAAACTTAATTAAACGAAAATATTATTTCTCAACAAATTTTGCTGTTAATAATGGTGAATATGAAGTAGCACCCTATATAGCATTAACTGAATTATATTATGCCAATATTAAATTGTTAGATACCATAAACAACTCATTATCAAAAAAGGTGAAAGCATCTAAATATGGTTTAGAACTTAAAGAATTCATTGATGATATTAAAAAAAATGAAAATTAATATATATTAATTTCTACTATTAAAGCAACTCAATTGAGTTGCTTTTTTTATTTTTATACAATAATGTAACATTTCAATTACAAACTATACTTATTAATAGAACGAAACCAATCTTGTGACTAAAGACCTTGAACATAAATTTATTTCTGAATTTCAAGAAAATCAGAATATAATTCATAAAGTATGTAGAATTTACACAAATAATCAAGAAGCTCACAATGATTTGTTTCAAGAAATTACCATACAACTTTGGAAAGCATATCCAAAATTTAGAGGTGATTCAAAATTAAGCACTTGGATGTATAGAATTGGGCTAAACACCGCAATTACACTGTATAGAAAATCTAAAAGAAGTATAATAACTCAAGATTTTGATAGTGTTTTATACAGAATTCAATCAACTAATTACGATGACACAGAAGAAGAACAATTAAAAATAATGTATAAAGCAATTCATCAATTATCTGATATTGATAAAGCGTTAATTTTTTTGTACTTAGAAGATAAAAATTATAAAGAAATATCTGAAACAATAGGTATTTCAGAAGTGAATGCTCGTGTGAAAATGAACAGAATAAAAACTCGATTAAAAAAAATATTAAATCCGTAGTTATGGATGAACTAGATTTATTAAAAAAAGACTGGAAGAAGCATGGCGATTCCTTTCAAAAACTATCTTATGATGAAATTTATAAGATGATACATAAAAAATCATCTACAATAGTGAAGTGGATTTTAGTAATATGTATTTTGGAGTTAATTTTCTGGACAAGTTTAAACCTGTCTCTTATACACATCT
>SDWL01000097.1 GCA_004195315.1 Lutibacter sp. | reverse complement strand
AAACCAATTACCTGCAACCGATTACTGGTTCTCTGTTGAATTAGTTGATAATATTGGAAATATAAGAACTAGAAAAGGCCACTTTAGTTTAATTAGAAGGTGAGTTGAACTAATAAAAAAATTTAATTCTATAGAATTGAATTTAAATGTTTTTTCATTTTGTCTTGATCTCCCCCAAAATATTTCATTCCAAAAATAGCAATTTCTGCGAGGATTGGTTTTAAATCTTCACCCATTTTGGTGAGCTTATATTTTTTTCGTTTTAATGAGTTTTCATGAGTAATGATTCCATAATCCGTTAATTTATCTAACCTATCTTTCAATATATTAGTTGCAATTTTTTCGGGAGAATTTAAAAATTCATTATACGTTTTTTTTTCAAACATTAATATATCTCGAATAATTAACAGTGACCATTTGTCACCTACTAATTCAAGGGTACTACTAAGCGGGCAATCTGATCTTTTACGAATCATTTTATTTTTAATATAATTAAGTCTACAAAATTAAACATTATTAATCATAAAAAATAACTTGCATTATGCAAGTTATTGAATTACATTTACATCATAAATTTAAACATATTAATAAATGAAACCATCATCTGTAATTTCCTTAGAAGGAATCTTAAACATAAACAATTTAACTATCTTATCTGTTTATAAAGATTTGAAACCAGAACATTATTATTCACAATTAGAAGGCTCTTATTTTGCTCCTATTTCTTGGCAAGCTGGGCACATCACTAATAATAGATTTCAAATTGCTGAGGTTTTAGGGATTGACTTATCTACAATTGAAAGAGAAATGAAGACTCCTGAATTGTATAATAAAGCTTATGATACCTCTTTGAAATACGATGGAATTGAAATAAAAAATGATTGGGATACTATAACTGAAAAAATTAATGGACGTTTAGCTATAATTACGGAAATAGAGTTTACTGCTACAATTGAAACAAAATTACCAACGCAAGATAAATCACCTAGAGGAATAATGAGTTTTATGATGTGGCACGAAAGCTATCATTTAGGACAAATGGGAGGATTAAGAAAATATTTTGGATATTTAGATGTTCAACATACTTTTTATGATGTAATAAAGGAATTGCAAACTGAAAAAAAATAATTATGAAATTTTACAAAAGAAATGCTCTAGCAGCAGGTATTTTATTTTTGGTTTCTGCATTTTTAGGTATGTATATGGGAATGCGTTTTGATCTTCGTTTTCCTGAAGCATATGATGGACATTATATGATTTTAAAAGGAGAAGCCATGATGCGTGCAGCTCATACACACGGAATGCCTTTTGCTTTATATAATTTATTGCTTGCGGTTGTAATACCATATCTTGGATTTACAGATAAAATAAAAAATTATGTCTCATGGTCAGGTATTTTAATGATTATTATGCCAATAGCATTATTTATAAGAGGAATCGTTTATCCTGCTACTACCTTTGATTTGGTAGGCTTCATTGGTGCATTTTTCTTTATAGTAACTTCCCTACTTTTAGTAATCGGAGTTATTAAAGCAACTAATGAATAGATACTAACTAACTGTTTTTTAAAACGCTTCGAATTAAGAGGCGTTTTAAAAAATAATCAATTCTGCTTAAAACAACTCTTTAAGAACCTTCGCTACTCCATTATCTTTATTGGAATCTGTAATTATATTTGCAATTTTAAGTACTTCTTCTTTTGCATTTGCTACTGCTACGCCTAAACCTACAGCTTTCAACATTTCAATATCGTTATAATTATCTCCAAAAGCTATTACATTTTTCAGTGAAATTTCTGAATAACAGTTTTTTAACAATACTTCAATAGCTGTTTTTTTAGATATGGAATTATGTGAAATTTCAATGTAAGTTGGTTTTGAACGATACAATATTATTTCATTTGAATAACTTTCTTCCAGTGAATTGTATAAAACACCAATTTCAGCCTCATCACCCATACACATAATTTTATGCGCGCCTTTACCCTCAATTTTCCATTTAGATAAAACGGCTACATTTGATTTTACTGTTGGAATTACTTTTGTGTTATTAGCTTCTCTTTTTGCCCAATAATCCATTGATGGCACATACCATTCATCAGCATAATACAAACTTAAATGAATAGATGTTTTTGAACACTGACTAATAATTTCAGATAATACGGTGTTATTAATAACTGTAGAATGTAAAATAGTATCATTATCTAACACCAGTCCTCCATTATAAGCTATTATAGGCGTTGTTGTATTTTTAAATTGTTGTTGTAAATGGCGGATAGCTTTTGGCATACGTGATGAAATTAGCACAAATGGAATTGGCGCAATTCGTTTTACTTCATTAATTGTGATTTCTGATAATTCTCTGTCCTTATTTAAAAGTGTACCATCAATATCAGTGCAAATTAATTTATAATTCATTGGTGATTTTTTCATTCGGCTGCAAAAGTACGCAATCAAATATTAGTATTAAAATTCAATTTTAATAGTTCAATTTACCCATTTATAATCAAAACTGAATATCCAATGAATTCAACTATCTTTGCCGCCATGAAATTTACAGACTTAGGAATTAACGACCAAATCTTGAAAGCACTTGAAGATGAAGGTTACACTCACCCAACACCAATTCAGGAACAATCAATTCCTATTTTATTAGACAGAAAAGATTTATTAGGTTGCGCACAAACGGGAACTGGTAAAACAGCGGCTTTTACAATTCCAATTTTACAACATCTTTACAATAGTAAAAATGACCATAAAGGACAACGAAAAATTAGGGCACTTATAATTACTCCTACACGAGAATTGGCAATACAAATTGCTCAAAACATTACTGATTACGGAAAATATACGGGCATAAATAATGTGGTTATTTTTGGTGGAGTAAAACAAAGAGCACAAACTGATGAATTAAGAAGAGGTACAGATATTTTGGTGGCAACTCCAGGTCGTTTGTTAGATTTAATATCACAAGGTTTTATTTCTTTAAGATATGTAAAATACTTTGTGTTAGATGAAGCCGATCAAATGTTAGATATGGGTTTTATTCATGATATTAAAAAAATAATTGCCAAATTACCTGAAAAAAGACAATCTCTTTTCTTTTCAGCAACTATGCCTTCAGCAATTATAGATTTATCGAGTAAAATTCTTGGGAACTATCAAAAAGTAACCATACAACCAAAACAGGCTACTGCTGAAAAAGTAGAACAAGCAATTTATTTTGTAAGCAAGCCAAACAAAACAAAATTACTAATACATATTTTAGAGGAAAACCCAAATTCTTCAGTATTGGTATTTTCAAGAACTAAACATGGAGCGGATAAAATTGTACGTTCTTTAACAAAAGTACATATAAAATCTGCAGCCATTCATGGAAATAAATCTCAAGGCGCCAGACAACGTGCTTTAGGCAATTTTAAAGAAGGGAAGTTAAATATATTAATTGCAACTGATATTGCTGCACGTGGTATAGATGTTGAAGATTTATCTTTGGTTGTTAATTTTGATTTACCAAATATTCCAGAAACATATGTTCATAGAATTGGAAGAACAGGTAGAGCAAAAGCAAGCGGAATTGCCTTGTCTTTTTGTAATGCTGAAGAAAAAGCGTATTTAAAAGATATTCAAAAATTAATAAATCAGCAAATTCCTGTCATTTCAGAACACCCATTTATTGATGATGGAATTGAAGATGCTCCTATTCCAAAAGAGCCTTCAAAAAATCAACGAAAAAAATTAAAACATCATTCAGATCGTACACCTAAAGAAGGTGGAAACACACAAAAAGAACAAAGCAGAAGACCTTCTTCAAAAAAGCGACGTTATTAAATACGAGAGCATTTAGCCATTTAATATATTTAAAAATAAAAAACAACTTAACATCAATAGTTAAGTTGTTTTTTATTTTTAGTGTATTTCTGTTTTAACAATTAAACCAAAAAACCCATAATAAGATACAAAACAGCACTTATTAATCCGCCAATTAATGCATAAGGTAATTGAGTTCTCACGTGATCTATATGGTCGCTGGCTGAAGCCATTGAGGAAATAATAGAAGTATCAGAAATAGGAGAACAATGATCTCCAAAAACACCTCCACCCAACGTTGCTGCAATTATTAAATTTATATTTGAGCCATGAATTTCTGCCATTGGTAAAGAAATAGCAAGCATAATTGCAAAAGTACCCCACGAAGTTCCAGTAGAAAATGCAATAAATGAACTTAAAACAAAAACAATAACGGGTAGTAGTTCTGGAGAAAGCCAATCTTTAGATATATTAGCTATATAAATTCCTGTTCCTAGCTGATTGCAAGCTTCTCCAATAGCAAAAGCAAGCATCATTAATAATGCTAAAGGCATTAATTCGCTTATTCCTTTTAAGGTTAAATCTACCATTTCTTTCGTTTTCATGATTCCTTGAAATCTATATAAAACCATGGCTACAAAAATAGCTGTAACTACAGCGTATAATACTGATGAAGAGCCTGAACCTTTTCCAATAGCCTGTGAAAAATGATTAGAAAAAGAACTATAGTTTTCTACTTTACTCCAGCCGGTATACGCTAAATTAATAGGCATCATTATCACCATTGTCACCAAAGGAATAACCATATTGTAGGCTTTTGCTTTAATTCCTTCTTTTGGTGGATATGATGTCACCGCGTCTGAAAGCATAGGTTTAGAACCTTCGTTCATTAATTTACCCGTTTCTTTAGTTCTCTTTTCGGCTTTTGCCATGGAGCCTATATCTTTTTTGAAAACAATTACTAATGTTAAAATCAATAAGGCCACAATTGCGTAAAAATTATATTTAATTGATGCTATTAATACCGCAAATGGATGCTCAATTCCCTGTGTAATTAACAAACCCATAATAAATGCTCCCCAAGCATTAAAAGGAATTAAAATTGAAGTTGGAGCCGAACTAGAATCGGCAATGTAGGCTAGTTTTTCTCTTGGAATTTTTAATTTATCAAAAATAGGTCTATATAAGGTTCCTACCGTTAGTGAACTAATACTAGTTTCAACAAATAAAATAATTCCGGTAAACATAGCTAACAATTGTACTATAACTCTACTATAGCCTGTTTTCTTTTTTTCAAAATATGCAATCAATATATTTAATTTATTTAGAAAACCTTCAACACCTCTAGAATACTGAATAAAAAGTAGTAAAGCACCTACCAAAGCGCTAAACATAATTGTTCTAGAATTTCCTTCAGATTTAAAAACATTAACCATTCCCTCTATAGTGGCTAAAGTTCCTTTTAAAATGTTAAAATCACTCATAATAACCCAGGAAAACCAAATTCCAAAAAATAAAGCAATGTATACTTGTTTGGTTCTTAGTGCGAAAATAATTGCTATAATAGGTGGAAGTATTGATAAAAATCCATAATCATTCATAAATAAAAATATAAGGTTATTGTAATATATGAAAAGAAACCAAACAAAAAAACAATTTGAAGTGTAGTTCTATAAATGTAAAAATTAGATTTCTTAATATCAGCGAAGTAACACTTTATTTGTTACGGACATAAATTAGCTTAAAACGTCCACTCGTTTTATCCCTTTGCTCAATTTCAAATTGTTTTAAAGATTTAAATAATTGTGTTAGCTTTTGGAATCCAAAATTACGTGCATCAAAGTTGGGTTGTTTTTTTAAAAGAAGTGTGCCAACATCTCCCATAAAAGCCCAGCCATCATCATCAGCAGTGTCGGAAACCGAATTTTTAAGCAACTGTATTACTTTTGGGGTTATTTTATCTATATTTTCTTTTTTATGTTTTCTAATTCCGTCTTGATTGTCCTCTTCAGTTTCTAAAATTTCTAAATAAATAAATTTATCACAGGCCACAATAAAAGGACTAGGTGTTTTCTTTTCACCTATTCCATAAACTACTAAGCCCTCCTCTCTAAGTCTTGTTGCTAATTTTGTGAAATCACTATCTGATGAAACCAAACAAAAACCATCAACTTTTTCTGAATATAAAATATCCATCGCATCAATAATCATTGCTGAATCCGTAGCGTTCTTACCTACAGTATAACCATATTGTTGTATTGGTGTAATTGCATTTTCAAGCAAAATGGTTTTCCATTTTCCCAACTGTGGCTTAGTCCAATCTCCATAAATACGTTTTATGGTTGGTGTACCATATTTTGCAATTTCCTCCATCATTTCTTTAATATATTTTGAAGGAATATTATCACCGTCAATAAGCACAGCTAATTTTATGTCTTTTATCATAATTTTTATTCTAATTTATAAAGATACAGAAAAATTTGTTTTACTTTTTTTGGTAATTGGTACTAACCATTTTTTAAATACTTGTTGAAGTTTCTATGAAAATTAAAATTCAATTCTTTAAAAATAATCTATTTTTGCATTTCATATGGAGGAAGAAAACAAAAAACAAGAACATCCAAACAGTCCACTACACGGTATTAAGTTGGCAGAAGTTGTACAATATTTAGTGGCAACTTATGGTTGGGAGGAATTAGGAGCGGACCTTAATTTAAATTGTTTTAAAAGCAATCCCTCAATAAAATCGTGTCTAAAATTTCTAAGAAAAACACCTTGGGCTAGAACTAAAGTTGAAAATTTATATTTAAAATCTGTTAAAAAATAATTTCTAATTGCATTTAAATGCTCATGATTTATTTATAACCAACATTAGATATGTCATTTTTCAACTTAAAAAAAAACGACATATTTAGCATGTTTAGAATATTGAATGTGCAAATGTTCAACAAGTAACTTTTGAAAAATTGTAAGGCAGTAGGAAGCTAATTATTAATTAAAAAATATATGAGAAGCCAACACCTAAAAGTTGTTTTAATTGAATTTTAGAGCCTAAAATATCTAATATACCATCATTATTAATATCCTCTTTATATTTCACGTCATCATCAAAAACTAGTTGAGAACCAACATTAGCCGTAACATATTTATTAATAGTTAAATCAAAATTCAATTCCCAGTTGATATCAATATTTCCGTAATTATTTAAATAATCTGAATATAAATTTAGCTTATTAGCCATTTTTATATTTTTCATTACAGCAGCATTCCATTCACCAGTAAGTAGGGTTCCAAATTCCATTTTTGTGTTTTTACCTTCAGAAATTAAATTGTTTAAATCGTCATAAATAGCTGGTTTAACACCAAAAGAACCTTCATTTGCGAGTGTTTGATTGTAAACAAATGTTGTTTTGTTAGTAACAGGTGAAAGATAAAATTTTAAATGGTTTTTTTTAGATGAGTATTCAGATCCAATTCCTAAAAATAAATATGCTGGTGAAAATAATTTTGAAATTGGTTTTTCAGTATTTGGATATTTATAACCGTTTGAAAATTGAGTTTTAAAATTAAATTTTGCTGAGTAGTACCAATTAGATCCTGTATTTTTTCGATAGCCAAAAGTGGAGTTTATTTCTAATAAATCTTCTGTTTTTCTTAACTCTCGTTCAGCT
>SDWL01000096.1 GCA_004195315.1 Lutibacter sp. | reverse complement strand
ATATGAGGTTCTTTATTTTGTGAAAAATTCAGGAACGGCTTATGTTGGGGATAAAATAATTCCATATCAGGGAGGTACATTGATGCTTTTATGTGCAAATTTACCACACATGTTTGTTCCTAAATTAAATTCTGAAGATCACCCAGACAACGTAATAGATGCCTACGTTCTACATTTTTCAGTAGAAATAGTGAATGCAATGATTGAAAATATTCCAGAATTTAAGTCAATAAATAAATTGTTTAATAATTGGAAAAGAGGAATGGTTTTTAATAATATTAAAAATAATGAGGAGGTATTTAAGTTAATGCAACAAATAAATGAAGGCAACAACTATAAAAGGATAACGCTTTTTTTTGATTTATTAAATCTTTTAGAAATGGATACTAGTTTTGATTTTATAGCTAGTGCAGGTTATGTAAACTCTGTAAGTTTGCCTAAAGGGCGTCTTGAAAAAGTGTATGACTTTTCAATAAATAACTTTAATGATTCATCTATTTGTTTAGAGAAGGTAGCTGAATCAATTAATATGAATAAAGCAGCTTTTTGTCGTTATTTTAAAAAAGTAACCCGTAAAACGTATTTTCAATTTTTGAATGAAATTCGGATTGGTAATGCCTGTAAAATGTTACTAGAAGAGGAAAACAAAAGTATTACTGATGTTGCATTTTTAAGCGGTTTTAATAATATGTCTAATTTTAACAGGCAATTTAAAATTATTATGGGGCAATCACCCAGTACATTTTTGAAACTGAGGGATTTATAGTATTATTATTGAATAACTAATCGGTATCTCATTGATTTTAAATAATCATTGTTTGCATTAGTGATAGAAAGGTGTGTTTAAGCACTTATTAAAGTTATTTTACAACTTTAATAAGTGAGAAGTGAAAGCCCGACCCATAGGGAATGCCCTTAAATTTATATTTAAATGATATTACTAGCCTTCTTTTCACACGCCAAAAGCGTGTTTTTCATTAACATTGCAATGGTCATAGGGCCAACGCCACCTGGTACTGGAGTAATATAAGCTGACTTTGGACTTACACTTTCAAAATGTACATCACCAGCTAAACGATAACCACTTTTTTTAGTAGCATCCTTAATTCTTGTAATTCCAACATCAATTATAGTTACCCCATCTTTTACCATAGCACCAGTTAAAAATTCTGGGATACCTAGTGCTGCTACAATAATATCAGCCTGTAAAGTTAATTCTTTTAAATTTTTAGTTCTACTATGAGCGACTGTTACAGTTGCATCACCAGCTTTACGTTTTTGACTCATTAAAATACTCATTGGGCGACCAACAATATGGCTTCTGCCAATTACAACAACGTGCTTACCAGAGGTTTCAACATTGTAACGTTCTAATAACTCTAAAATTCCAAACGGTGTTGCAGGTAAAAAACAAGGCATATCTAAAGCCATTCTACCAACATTTGTTGGATGAAAACCATCTACATCTTTATCTGGATTCACAGCATTTAGTACTTTTTGTTCATCTATATGTTTTGGTAATGGTAATTGAACTATAAATCCCTCAATATCATTATTGGTATTTAAATTATGAATTTCTTGCAATAATTTTTCTTCAGTTGTTTCTTCAGGAAGGTCAATTAATGTTGAGTTAAAACCAACTAATTCACATGCTTTCACTTTAGCATTTACATAGGTCATACTTGCACCATCAGTACCAACTAATATAGCAGCTAAATGAGGTGTTTTTTTACCTTGTTCTTTTAATAGTTTTACTGATTCAGCAATTTCGACTTTTAAATCTGCTGATGTTTTTTTTCCGTCTAGTAGAATCATTGTATTTACTTTAAACTTTTATATAAATTAAGGCAAACGAATTTGTTTGCCTTAATGTTTTTATTTCCCCATTCCTTTCATCATTTGCATCATTTGCCGGCCGCCGCCTCCTTGCATCATCTTCATCATTTTACTCATTTGAGTAAACTGTTTTAGTAATTGATTTACTTCTTGTATACTTGTTCCAGAACCTTTTGCAATTCTCTTTTTTCTATTGGCATTAATTACGTTTGGTTCACTTCTTTCAGTAGGTGTCATTGAATGAATAATGGCTTCAATTCCTTTAAAAGCATCGTCGTCAACATCAACATCTTTCATCATTTTTCCAGCGCCAGGAATCATTCCCATTAGGTCTTTCATATTACCCATTTTCTTGATTTGTTGAATTTGTTTCAAGAAATCATCAAAACCAAATTGATTTTTAGCAATTTTCTTTTGGATTTTACGAGCTTCTTCTTCATCGTATTGTTCTTGGGCACGTTCAACAAGCGAAACAACATCTCCCATTCCCAAAATTCGCTCAGCCATACGATCTGGATGGAAAATATCAATAGCTTCCATCTTTTCACCAGTACCAATAAATTTAATTGGTTTGTTTACAACTGATTTGATAGATAAAGCAGCTCCACCACGAGTATCACCATCTAATTTTGTAAGGATAACTCCATCAAAATTTAAAATATCATTAAATGCTTTTGCTGTATTAACGGCATCTTGCCCTGTCATTGAATCTACAACAAACAACGTTTCTTGTGGGGTTACTGCTTTGTGGATGTTTGAAATTTCAGACATCATTTCTTCATCAACAGCTAAACGACCAGCGGTATCTATAATTACAACATTTTTACCTGTTGCTTTTGCATGTTTTATGGCATTTTTTGAAATTTCAACAGGATTTTGATTTCCTACTTCAGCATACACTTCAACACCAATTTGTTCCCCAACAACTTGTAATTGATTTATAGCAGCCGGGCGATACACATCACAACCAACTAATAAAACTTCTTTTGATTTTTTAGTTTTTAAATAATTGGCAAGTTTACCTGAAAAAGTTGTTTTACCGGAACCTTGTAAACCAGACATTAAAATAACTGTTGGAGTACCTGAAAGGTTGATACCAACAGTTTCACCACCCATTAAACTGGTTAGCTCATCTTTTACAATTTTCACCATTAACTGACTAGGATTTAACGTAGTTAATACGTCTTGTCCTAATGCTTTTTCCTTAACGGTAGCAGTAAAGTTTTTAGCTATTTTAAAATTAACATCGGCATCTAAAAGTGCTTTGCGAACTTCTTTTAGGGTTTCAGCAACATTTACTTCTGTAATTTTTCCGTGTCCTTTCAGTGTGTGAAAGGCTTTATCTAATTTTTCGCTTAAATTATTAAACATAGAGTCTCGCTTCGTTTTTAAAAATGCAAATATACTAAAATGTACTGAATTTTATTTAGATGAATTAAATCATTTTTTATAAAAATTGAATTCGGAATGAAGTATTTTTTAACATACAAATTAGTGAATAATATAATGAAAACGTTATTATAAGATTAATTACAAAGCACTTTATAAAATTATTGAAGATTTGGGCATTTTTTTAGTTGAAACTTACCCTAATAATTTTCTATTCATTGACACTAGAACTGTTGAAGATTTTGAACAAAGTACCATACCAAATGCAATTAATATTACTTCTGATGAAGTAAGTAATTATATTGATTTTATTAAGAATGAGGAAAAATATGCAATTCATTTTGATAGAAGATGAGCCAGTATTTGTAGAAAAAAAATAAAAGATATTTGTTTGTTCTAAAAAGTATCTATGCTTAAAATTATTAAGTAATAGATGCTTTTTTATGGGTATTTTAATATGTTTTTTTAAGTTTATTATTGTTATTTTATGAAAAATAATTTTTTCATATTGTTAAGTCGTTAATATTTACTACATTAGATGAATTATGTAATGCTTATGCATAATGGATAACTCCTCATTTTTCAACTCCAATTTTTAAATACTGGTATCAATTATTTGGTATATATTTTATTAACTAACTAATACTATTAATTATGAAAACAAAATCATTATTTTTTGCGATATTACTTATTACAGTAATATTAACAACATCAATATCAATTGGGCAGGAAAAAGCGAGTTATGGCATGGCTGAGATAACTTATATGTTACCTAAGATAGGAATGGAAAAGGTTTTTGAAGATGCAGTAAAGATCCATAACGAAAAGTATCATAAAGAAGGTCCTTTTAAGGCTTCTTTAGATTATATTTTAACAGGTAAAGAAGCTGGTTGGTATGTTTGGATTATGGGACCTTGTACATTTTCAGATTTAGATAATAGACCTAACAATGATGCTCATAGAAGCCATTGGGATAAAACTATTTCACCTAAAGTTATGAAGTATGGTAGAACTGAATATTGGAAATACAATGATAAATTATCTTTTTCAAGTGATGGAGATTCTCCAAAATATGAAACCATTTGGTTTGTTGATATTAAACGTGGTGAATATTATAAGTTTAAAGAGTTTATAACTAAGGTTAAAAAGGCACATGAGAAAAAAGGTGAGTATTATAGTATTTATAATAATGAATTTAATGAAGATAATGGAAGAGATGTTGCTATTGTTTGGCCTTTTAACAATTGGGCTTCATTTGATGTTGAAGATGGAGGGATTAAAAAATATTATGAAGAAATATACGGTGTAGGAAGTTGGGGGAATGCACTTAAAGATTGGGCTAATTTCACTGTATCTATGCGATCTCAGGTTTGGCGTATAGGTGTAAATTAAAGAATAAAGAATTACAAAAAAAAATCACGAATTATTTTAATTCGTGATTTTTTTTAGCATTTATATTGTTCATGCATTTTAATGTTTTGCTCAAGGTTTGAAATTACTTTTTCTAAGCGCTTCAATTTAGTAGTATCTCTTTTTGCTTCTGAAATGTGTAAGGCATATTCTTTACGATAGGTATATGCCATTTTTTCAAAATTATCATTAGCCAATTTGTTTTTTATTAATGCGTTTTGAAGTAATTCTGGAATTTCAATTTTATCCTTTTTGTTTATAATTTTTTTTACAACTATTTCATTTTGGGAAAAAGCCTCTTTAAAATAATCAAGTAATTGATTTTCGTTTGCTTCAGAAATGTTTTTGAATTTTATAGTCCGCATATTTTTCGCAGTACAATCTCCAGTAAATAGTTGATGCTTATCACTCATGGTTGCTCCGTTAAAAAAAGTAAGAGACACATGGTTTTTAAAACTTGCAAAGCCACAAACCATTCCATTTTTTTTAAAAATAGGAATATTCCATTTCCAATCTTCAATAACATTATTATCAGATTTATGAATTAAATTCCGAAGTAATTCACAAATATCTTTAGCGAATGATTTTTTGTTTGCAATATATTCATCTATTAAAGAAGAAGCATTTGGATTAATTTTTGACATATATTTCGAATTCAATTTAGCTTCTAAAATACAATTTATATTATTCTTCTTTCACAAATTTAATGGAAGTAGTATTTACACAATATCGCTGACCAGTAGTTTCTTTTGGTCCATCATCAAAAATATGACCTAAATGACTGTCACAAGAAGCACAAATTATTTCAGTTCTAATCATCCCATGCGTTTTATCTGAAACATAATTTACAGTTCCTTTTATTGCATCATCAAAAGAAGGCCAACCACAATGAGATTCAAATTTACTATTTGACTCAAATAGCTGAGCATCACAAGCTGCACAATGATAAGTTCCTTTTTCAAAGTGAGCTGTTAAGCCACCTTCACTTGGTGCATCAGTTCCTTTTTGCCTTAATACAAAATATTGTTGAGGTGTTAACTCTTTTTTCCACTCACTTTCAGTTTTAATCACTTTTTTAATCATTTCTTTTTTTATTTTTTCTTGTGAATAACTTTGAAAAGTAGTTATTAAGACTAAAAGTAAAAATATTTTTTTCATATTACTAATTTCTATTTATAAATTCAATAATTCGATTTATAACATTGTTATCTTTTAAAATACGTCTGTGGCCTAACCCATTTGTAATTAAAATTTCACCTTGTTGTAAATTTTGTCGGATATTATGAGCACAACTAACAAGTATATCTTTATCTTCAGTATCATGAATTACTAATGTTGGAATTAATATTTCTTTTGCTGAATTACTTGTAGAATAATCATCAATATTTTCTCTGAATTTTTTATAAAAATGTTGTTTTATTTTTAGAACCATTGTTGGTTTTAATTCTAATTTATTAACAAAATCAATAATAATATCTGTAATAATGTCTCCTGCACCAATAGTAATTGCTTTTTTTAGTTGTAAACCTTGTTTAATACTATTTAAAACTGCCATACCACCCAAAGAGTGCCCAATAGCAATTTCAAATGGACCGTATTTTTTTTCTATCTCTTTTACCGCAATAACAAATTCGTGCATCATAGTAGTTTTACCTGTAGATTCTCCATGTGCTGGTCCATCAAAACTAATAGTCATAAAACCATTTTCTAATAATTTATCCGCAATTTTATACAATTGTGTTCCTCTACCTGACCAACCGTGAACTAATAATACTTTCCTTTTTGAATAACCATAAGTATAAATCATCACCTCTTTATTCAATTCTGGAATAAGTAATAATTTTTTTTGAGCACTTTTAAACATCATTCCTTCACGTTCAGGTGTTTTAAATCTAATTGGAGTTTTAAACAGTTTAACAGCAAATTTTGTTGCTATTGGAGGAGCTATGAATTGTAATATTTTTCCAATATAAATTATTGAAGAAGGTACTTTGGGAATGTTATTTTGGGGTTTAGATTCTATATCGTTTAATATACTCATTTAATGATTTTTTTTTGCGCATAAAGATAGAATTTGTAACTTTATAACAAGTAAAACAATTAAAAAAATCAAAAAAATGAACAAAATAATATCTTTAGCTATCGTTTTCTTATTTATAGTAAGCTGTAGTACTGTTCCAATTACAGGGCGTAAACGAATTAATGTTGTAAGTGATGCTCAAATTTTACCAGCAAGTTTTGCCCAATATGAAGGGTTTTTAAAAGAAAATAAAATTTCAACAAATGCTAAATTAACTAACGAATTACAAAATGTTGGAATGAATATTTCTAAAGCAGTAGATAAGTTTATGAGAGCAAATGGAATGGTAAATGAAGCAAATAGTTATCGCTGGGAGTTTAACTTAATAGAGGATGCAACTGTAAATGCTTGGTGTATGCCTGGAGGAAAAGTTGTGTTTTATTCAGGAATATTACCTATTTGTGATAATACAGATGGTATTGCTGCTGTAATGGGGCACGAAGTTGCCCATGCATTTGCAAAACATGGTCAAGAAAGAATGACAAGTTCCTATGGACAACAATTAGGTGGAATTGCAGTAGCTTTAGGAACA
Source organism: Lutibacter sp. (assembly GCA_004195315.1). GTDB lineage: Bacteria > Bacteroidota > Bacteroidia > Flavobacteriales > Flavobacteriaceae > Lutibacter. The sequence continues at coordinate 261 of SDWL01000096.1, read as the reverse complement.
AATAATAAAGACCCAAAAACACAAGCATTATGGAGCACTATTTATGGTGTTGGCTCAACCGTTGGAATGTTAGCATATAGCAGAACACATGAAACCGAAGCCGATAAACTAGGAATGGTGTTTATGATTATGGCTGGTTATAAACCTGAAGAAGCCGTAAATGTTTGGATTAGAATGAGTGAAAGAGCAGGAGGACAGGCTCCGCCTGAGTTTTTAAGTACACATCCATCTAGCCAAACACGTATCCTCTTATACACATCT
>SDWL01000003.1 GCA_004195315.1 Lutibacter sp. | reverse complement strand
ATTTAATTTTTCTTCAATGGTAGCAAACCAATCTTCCAATTCTAAAATGTCTAATTGTGCTAACTCGGAAATGTTTTTTTTATTTATTTTAAAATATAAAGCTTCCTTTTTAAGCCTTTTTCCATTACAGGTTTCACAATTAACTTCATCCATAAAATCTTTAGCCCAACGTTTTATTGAAGTAGATTCGCTCAAAGTATATTGACTTTCAATAAAACTAATAATTCCCTCAAAATCAATTTCATAAGTTCGAGTAACACCCATTGCTTTTGAATCTATTTTAAATTTTTCATTTCCGCCATTTAAAATAATTGCTAAAGCTTCAACAGGAATTTTTGAAATAGGATCGGTTAATTGAAAGTTATAACGATCAGCAATTAACTGAAGTTGTTTAAAAATCCAGCTAGTTTTTTGTTCCCCAAGAGGTGCAATTCCACCACTTTTAATTGAAATAGCATTATTTGGAATTATTTTTTGAAGATTTACCTTATTAATTTTTCCTAATCCGTTACAAGTTTCGCAAGCTCCTTTTGGAGAATTAAATGAAAAATTATTGGGTTCAGGGTTTGGATAAGAAATACCAGTTTCGGGACACATTAAATCACGGCTAAAGTAACGAGGTATATTAGTTTCGTGTTCTAAAACCATTAAAATATTTTCACCTGAATATAAAGCTGTTGTAATGGTTTCTTCCAATCTTTTTTCAGAAGAAATATTTACCAATAATCGATCAATTACAATTTCAATATCATGCATTTTGTAACGATCTAAACGCATTCCTTTTTCAATGTCTACAATTTCACCATCAACGCGCACTTTAACAAAACCTTGTTTAGCAATTTGTTCAAAAAGTTCACGATAATGCCCTTTTCTGGATTTTATAATTGGAGCAAGTATCACAATTTTTTTACCTTCAAAATCGTTTAAAATAAGTTCTTTTATTTGCTCATCACTATAACTTACCATTTTTTTATTGGTATTATATGAATAAGCATCAGCAGCTCGTGCAAATAGCAAACGTAAGAAATCGTATATTTCTGTGATAGTACCAACAGTAGAACGTGGACTTTTATTTGTGGTTTTTTGTTCAATAGAAATTACAGGAGAAAGACCATCAATTTTATCAACATCAGGCCGTTCTAAACCACCTAAAAATTGACGTGCATATGCAGAAAAAGTTTCAATATACCTACGCTGACCTTCAGCATAAATGGTATCAAAAGCTAATGATGATTTACCACTACCACTTAAACCAGTAATTACTACTAGTTTTTCTCTAGGAATACGAACATCAATATTTTTTAAATTATGAACGCGTGCTCCAAGAACTTCAATATATTCTTCGTGTTTTGCCATTCTTTTTTTGGAAAGTTGCAAAGTTAAAAAAATGTAACTACAATTTTGGTAAACCGTTACCTCTTATTTTGAAAATTAGTATATTGCATAAAAATTATAAGTTAGTATGTGGATTGATTCTTTACGACATTATTTTGAAAAACACGGGTTTGCGGTTTCATCAAGATTTGCAGATAGATTAGGAATGCGTGTTTCTAATGTGCGTTTATTTTTTATTTATATTTCGTTTGTTACGTTTGGTTTTTCCTTCGGAATATATTTAACATTGGCTTTTTTACTTCGATTGAAAGATATGATTTATACCAAAAGAAATTCTGTTTTTGATTTGTAATATACTATGAAGGGAAAAGTAAAATTATATATTTCTTTAATTTTATTAACTATTGTTTTAACGATAGGAATAATTGGGTTCATAATTATTTCGGACGAAACATTTATTGATTCATTGTATATGACGGTAATTACCATGTCTACTGTTGGGTTTGGGACGTTACATGAATTAAATCAGACAGAAAAATTATTCACTATTGTTTTAATAATTTTAAGTATTGGGGTTTATGGTTATTCTGTAACGGGTTTAACGGAATATTTAGCAAATGATAATTTTTTTCAACTTCTAAAATATAAAAAGATGCAAAAAAAAATTCAGAAACTTCAGAATCATACTGTTGTCTGTGGATATGGACGCAATGGTAGACAAGCAGTTATTAAGCTTAAAAAGTTTAATATGCCTTGCGTTGTTATAGAAAAAAACAAAACTATTATAGAAGAATTAGATTTGAACAATATTCTCTATGTTGAAGGAGATGGAACAGATGATAAAACACTAAATGAAGCCGGAATCATAAATGCAAAAAGCTTAATTGCTGCATTGCCTTCAGATGCTGATAATTTGTTTGTGGTACTATCTGCCAGACAAATAAATAAAGATTTTACTATTATTAGTAGAGCATCAAGTGAATCTTCTTTCAAAAAACTTAAAATTGCAGGAGCTACAAATATTATAATGCCAGACAAAATTGGAGGTGAACATATGGCATCGTTGGTTGTAACACCAGATTTGGTTGAATTTGTAGATAAATTAGCAATATCAGATGAATGTATTACAAATCTTGAAGAAATTGCAATTAACGATTTGCCTTCTGATTTTTTAAATAGAACAATTTTAGATTTGGATTTACGTAAAAAAACAGGGTGTTTGGTAATTGGTTTTAAAACACCTCAAAATGAATACATTATAAATCCAGAAGCTACAACAAAATTAAAGCCAAATACAAAACTTATCGTATTAGGGAGACCAAATCAAATTAAAAAATTACATAAGGTTTTATAATATAAAAATGCGATTGTTTATGGAATATTATAATTTTAAAGTTAAAAAGTTGTAGTAATCTCATTTTTTTATCATATTGCAGCTACTTTTAAATTTTCCTAAAAAAATTATGAATAAAAAACTTCTAACTATTATTTCTTTAATCGTTCCAATCCTTACATTTTCACAAGAACAAAGTTTTTCCAATCAAATAGATACAATATTTAAAAGCTATACAGGCTGGTTTGTTGATGCAATATTTTATGCAATACCATTTACAGAAACCATTCAAATACCTTGGGTTTTAATAGTGCTTTTAGGAGGTGCTTCTTATTTTACTTTAACGTTTAAATTTGCACAATTTAGACTTTTTGGCACTTCAATAAAAGTAGTTCAAGGTAAATATGACGATATTGATCATCATGAATCAGAAGAGGCATTTGGAGATCAAACTCCCGGGGGAGATATATTTGAAACCATTGCAGCTGAAAATGTAGAAGGGGAAGTTACTCATTTTCAGGCATTAACTGCTGCATTGTCTGCTACGGTTGGTTTAGGAAATATTGCAGGTGTTGCTGTTGCACTTTCTATTGGTGGCCCTGGCGCTACATTTTGGATGATACTTGCTGGTTTATTAGGAATGGCTTCAAAGTTTGCTGAATGTACACTAGGTGTTAAATATAGAGATGTTGATGAAAATGGTGTTGTATATGGTGGGCCAATGTATTATTTAACAAAAGGCTTAAAAGAAAAAGGAATGGGCTTTTTTGGTAAAATACTTGCAGTGTTTTTTTCTATAATGGTTGTTGGAGGATCTTTTGGTGGAGGAAATATGTTTCAAGCAAATCAGGCTTCAGCTCAATTTATTAAACTTTTTGGATTAACAAATGTGAATGCAGGAATGTTTTTTGGTATTGCAATGGCATCAATTGTTGCAGTGGTAATTATTGGAGGTATTAAAAGAATTGCCTCAGTTACTGAAAAAATAGTACCATTTATGGCTGCGATTTATGTTGGAGCAGCTTTAGTAATTATAATTTTTAATTATGACCTTATTCCAGCAGCATTTGGATTAATTTTTGAAGGCGCTTTTACAGGAGTAGGTATTGCAGGTGGGTTTATAGGAGCTTTAATTCAAGGGTTTAGAAGAGGTACTTTTTCAAATGAAGCAGGTGTAGGTTCAGCTGCTATTGCGCACTCTGCAGTTAAAACAAAATTCCCTGCTAGTGAAGGTGTTGTAGCTTTATTAGAACCTTTTATTGATACGGTTATTATTTGTACAATGACTGCTTTGGTATTAATTATAACAAATTTAAAAGGAGGATTTTTTGATTATGGTGTTGAAATTACACAAGGTGTTGAGTTAACTGCAACTGCTTTTGATTCTGTGATTCCTCATTTTTCAATAATTTTAACTATTGCTGTTATTCTATTTGCTTTTTCAAGTATGATTTCTTGGTCATATTACGGAATGCAAGGTTGGAAATTCTTATTTGGGAAAGGAAAATTTACTGATTTAGTTTATAAAGTTTTATTTTTAATTTTTGTAGTAATTGGTGCGAGTATAAGTTTAGGCGCTGTAATTGATTTTTCTGATGCTATGATTTTTGCTATGGTTGTTCCAAATATGATTGGTGTAGTTTTATTAACTCCAAAAATTAAAGAAGAATTAAATAAATACTTAGAAGCTATAAAAGCTCACGAAAAATAAAACTAAAAAATATGAATTTTTTTAAATCCCATTTTAGCTATAATATGCGTCAACGAAATGGGATTTTCTTTTTGGTATTAATTATAGTTTCATTGCAAACAGTTTTCTTTTTTTTTGATTTTTCTTCAAAAGAAACTTTAGATTTTTCATCAGCAGAAATTGCTATATTTCAAAGAGAAATAGATTCTTTACAAACTTTAGAGGTAGAGAATAAAACTTCAAAAATTTATCCATTTAATCCGAATTTTATTACAGACTATAAAGGATATCAACTAGGTATGTCAATTAAAGAAATTGATAAACTAAAAAGTTTTCGTAAAAAAGGAAATTTTATTAATTCAACAAAACAATTTCAAAAAGTTACTGGGATTAATGATTCTTTGCTAAATATGATAAGTCCATATTTTAAATTTCCAGAATGGGTAACTTCTCAAAATATAAAGTCTAAATCAAAAAATGAATTTGCAAATAAGATAAAAAAAATAATTGTTAAGCAAGATATAAATGTAGCCAACGCTTCAGATTTAAGAATTGTTAATGGTATTGGAGAGAAACTTGCTGATAGAATAATAAATTACAGGGTTAAACTGCAAGGATTTTCTTTTAATAGTCAGTTATATGAAGTTTGGAATTTAGACAAAGATTTGGTTGATAAAGTTTTGCGGAATTTTGAAGTTATGGAACAACCAAGAATTGAAAAGTTAAATATTAATGAAGCAACTTTTAAACAAATACTAGCCATTGTTTATATTGATTATGAACTTACAAAAAAAATAGTTAATTATAGAGTTGAAGTTGCTGAAATTCAGGAAATTGAAGAGTTAAAAAAAATTGAAGAATTTCCTATTGAAAAATTCGATAGAATAGCCTTATATTTGGTGGCTAAATAATTATTAATTTTAAGCTACTTCTCATAATGAATAGTATGTATTTTACAGAAGAACACGAAGCATTTAGACTAAGTTTTAGAGATTTTTTACAAAAGGAAGTAGTACCTCATATTGATAAGTGGGAAAAAACAGGAACAATAGATCGTTTTATTTGGAAAAAGTTTGGTGAAATGGGATATTTCGGTTTAAATTCTTCAGAAGAATATGGAGGATTGAATTTAGATATTTTTTATACGGTTATATTTTTAGAAGAACTTCAAAAAGTTAATTCTGGTGGTTTTGCAGCTGCAATGTGGGCACATGCATACTTAGCAATGACTCATGTAGAAAAAGAAGGAGATAACAGAATTAAAGAAGCATATTTAACATCAAGTATTAATGGTGAAAAAATAGGATGCTTATGTATTACAGAGCCTTTTGGAGGATCTGATGTTGCAGGGATTAAAACTACAGCTGTTAAAAAAGGAGATTCATATGTTATTAATGGTTCAAAAACTTTTATTACCAATGGTGTTTATTCTGATTATTTAGTAGTAGCAGCAAAAACAGATCTGGATTCAAGAGATAAAGGAATGAGTATTTTTATGATTGATAGAGATACAAAAGGAATTTCAGCAACTAAATTAGATAAATTAGGGTGGAGAGCATCTGATACTGCAGAAATAGCTTTTGATAATGTAGTAATACCAACTGCTAATTTAATGGGAGAAGAAGGAAAAGGATTTTCATATATTATGAGTCATTTTGCTTTAGAACGTTTAATTATGGGAATTAATGCCCACGCAAGAGCCGAGTTTGCATTGGAATACGCCATACAATATATGTCTGAAAGACAGGTTTTTGGTAAGTCTTTAGATAAATTTCAAGCATTAAGGCATAAAGTAGCAGATATGGCAAGCGAGGTTGAAATGTGTAAAGAATTTAATTATTCTATTGCTAAAAGATTAAATGAAGGACAATATATAGTGAAAGAAGCAAGTATGTCTAAATTGCTTTCAACTAAAATTGCAGATTCTGTAATTAATGATTGTTTACAATTATTGGGAGGGTACGGTTATATGGAAGAATACCCAATGGCAAGGTTGCTAAGAGATAGTAGAGTAGGACAAATAGGAGGTGGAACTTCAGAAATTTTAAGAGAAATTATTTCAAAAATGGTGATTGATAAAAAGGAATATAAATCAGCTACTTAATAATTAAGATATTACAAATAAAACTTTAAAAATCGTTTAAAAAATAATTTTAAACGATTTTTTTGGTTAAAGGACACTGAATATAATAATTAGTTATATATTTGCAATCTTAAAATTTTAAAGAGAACAACTTGAAAGGAGGTGCCAAAATATGTTAATTATACCAGTTAAAGACGGAGAGAATATAGATAGAGCGTTAAAACGTTACAAAAGAAAATTTGACCGTACAAAAACAATGAAGAACTTACGTAGCCGTAAACAATTTGATAAACCTTCAGTTGTAAACCGTGCGCAAAATATAAAAGCTCAGTATGTTCAAAAATTAAGAACAGCAGAAGAGCAAGGTTAATTTTTTAACCAAAACAAATAAACCGTTAGTAATTACAAATAACAATTCGTAAATTTGTATACTAACGGTTTTTTTATGCCTATACATTCCTTTTTAAATTATTTAGAGTTAGAAAAAAAATATTCTAAGCACACTACAACAGCGTATCTAAATGATTTAAACTCATTCCAAATATTTTGCAATAATGAATATGATAATCAAAGTATTGTACATATTAATTATGCGCAAATTAGAACTTGGATAGTTAGTTTAGTGGAGGGCAGTACTTCAAACCGTACAATAAACAGAAAAGTTTCATCTTTAAAATCTTTTTATAAATTTCTTCAAAAAACAAAACAAATTGAAAGTAACCCTTTAGCTAAACATAAAGCGCTAAAAGTTCCAAAACAAGTGCAATTACCGTTTTCTGAAAAAGAAATAATTAACGCACTTAATTTATTAGATGAAGAAGTTAATTTTGAATCACTTCGAAATAAATTAATTGTTGAATTATTGTATTCAACAGGTATGAGAAGAAGCGAATTAATTAATATAAAAATTATTGATTTAGATTTTGCAAATGAGACTGTTAAAGTGTTGGGGAAAAGAAATAAAGAACGATATATTCCGTTATTAAAGTCAGTTCAAAAAAACTTATTGAAGTATATTGAAGTTAGAGATGAAATTAGTACAAATCAGTCTTATTTATTTCTTACAAAAAAAGGAAAAATAATGTACGATACACTTGTTTATCGAGTAATAAATAATTATTTTAGTAGAGTGTCATCAAAAGTAAAGAAGAGTCCTCATATTATTAGGCACTCTTTTGCTACACATTTATTAAATGAAGGTGCTGATTTAAACTCAGTTAAAGAATTGCTTGGGCATTCTAGTTTAGCATCAACACAAATTTACACCCACAATAGTTTGGGTAAATTAAAAGAAGTGTATAACCAAGCTCACCCAAGGAGCCAAAAAAACTAATTTATTATGAAAGTACATGTGCAGTATGTTAATTTCAATGCCGATGCGAGTCTTATTGATTTTGTTGAAAAAAAGTTAAATAGTTTAGATAAATATTATGATAAAATAGTTGATGCTGAAGTGTTTTTAAAAGTTCAACAAACAAGTGAAAAAGAAAATAAAGTAGTAGATATAAAATTAAATATTCCAGGGAATGATTTAATAGTTAAAAAGCAGTGTAAAACCTTTGAAGAGGGTGTTATGTTAGTCGTTGATTCACTGAAAAGACAGTTGGTTAAGGAGAAGGAAAAAATTAGGGTGAAATAAATTAAAAAAAATAATTAGAAAAGTTTTGTTTAAATTTAAAACTTTAATACATTTGCAGTCCGTTAGAAATAGCGGGCTTCTTTTATGAAGTAAAAAGCCGATGTAGCTCAGCTGGCTAGAGCAGCTGATTTGTAATCAGCAGGTCGTGGGTTCGAGTCCCTCTATCGGCTCAAAATCAAAGAACAACTTTAAAATTGTTGTTTGTAATGAATTTAAAGAGTGATTGTTAAATATATTTAAGGTGGGAGTCTTAATTATTTATGGCAGTCGAAAGGAAATCCTTTCAATGGCTCAGGGTTCTTTGAAAAAATGGTGAGATACTCAAGTGGCCAACGAGGGCAGACTGTAAATCTGCTGCGCAAGCTTCGAAGGTTCGAATCCTTCTCTCACCACAATTAATTTATAGAGATATAAATTAATGAGGAATTGAAAAAAATATTGCGAGAGTAGCTCAGTTGGTAGAGCTTCAGCCTTCCAAGCTGACTGTCGCCGGTTCGAGCCCGGTCTCTCGCTCTTTTTTTTGGCCGGTGTAGCTCAGTGGTAGAGCGTTTCCTTGGTAAGGAAGAGGTCATGGGTTCAATTCCCATCATTGGCTCAAGTAGAAGTAAAATAATTAGAATTGAATTTAACACTATATATAACTAAGATTTAAAAATTAAATAATCATGGCAAAAGAACATTTTGATCGCTCCAAACCACATTTAAACATTGGTACTATTGGGCACGTTGACCACGGTAAAACAACTTTAACTGCTGCAATCACAACTGTATTAGCAGAAAAAGGATTTTGTGAAGTAAAGGGTTTTGACCAAATTGATAATGCTCCAGAAGAAAAAGAAAGAGGTATTACAATTAATACTGCACATGTAGAATATGCAACAGCACTTCGTCATTACGCTCACGTTGACTGTCCAGGTCACGCGGATTACGTAAAGAACATGGTAACTGGTGCTGCTCAAATGGATGGTGCAATCATAGTTGTTGCTGCTACAGACGGTCCTATGCCTCAAACAAGAGAGCATATCTTATTAGGTCGTCAAGTAGGTATTCCAAGATTAGTTGTATTCATGAATAAAGTGGATATGGTTGATGATGAAGAACTATTAGAATTAGTAGAAATGGAAATTAGAGATTTATTATCATTTTACGATTATGATGGTGATAATACTCCTGTTATTCAAGGATCTGCTTTAGGTGGATTGAATATGGAGCCTAAATGGGTAGAAAAAATAATGGAATTAATGGACGCTGTTGATACTTGGATTGAGTTACCAAAGCGTGATGTTGATAAAGATTTCTTAATGCCAATTGAAGATGTATTCTCAATTACAGGTCGTGGAACTGTAGCAACAGGTCGTATTGAAACAGGTGTTGCAAACACAGGTGATGCAGTTGATATTATTGGTATGGGAGCTGAAAAATTAGGTTCTGTTGTAACAGGTGTTGAAATGTTCCGTAAAATATTAGATAGAGGTGAAGCTGGAGATAACGTAGGTATCTTATTAAGAGGTATTGCAAAAGAAGATATCAGTAGAGGTATGGTAATTTGTAAGCCAAAATCTGTTACACCACACGCTAAATTTAAAGCTGAGGTTTATATCCTTAAAAAAGAAGAAGGTGGTCGTCATACGCCATTCCATAATAACTATCGTCCACAGTTTTACGTACGTACAACTGACGTGACAGGAACAATTATGTTACCTGAAGGAGTTGAGATGGTAATGCCAGGTGATAACTTAACAATACATGTTGAACTACACCAACCAATTGCATTAAACGTAGGTTTACGTTTTGCAATTCGTGAAGGAGGTAGAACAGTTGGTGCAGGTCAAGTAACAGAAATGTTAGACTAATATACACCTAATAAAATAGTAACCATAGGTGCTTCTTTTAAGTGGAGCACCTTATGTTTACGGGTGTAGCTCAGTTGGTAGAGCACTGGTCTCCAAAACCAGGTGTCGGGAGTTCGAGTCTCTCCACCCGTGCAAAATAATATAAAGAAATGAATTTGGTTAATTATATAAAAGACTCATTTGAAGAGTTACGTAATAAAGTATCTTGGATTTCTTGGGAAGAAGCCCAAAAATCTACTGTAGTTGTAGCTATTTTTACAATATTATTTGCATTAGCAGTGTTTCTTGTAGATAAAGTTTTTCAAACAGGTTTAGGAGAATATTTTAAATTATTTTAATTAATCACTAAAATTTAATATGACTGATTCTGTAAAAAAATGGTATGTAGTTAGGGCTATAGGTGGGCAAGAAAATAAAGTGAAAACTTATATTGAAAATGAGATTGCTCGTTTAGGAATGACTGATTATGTTGATAGAGTATTAGTACCTACAGAAAAAGTAATTCAAATACGTAATGGGAAAAAAGTAAATAAAGAACGTGTTTATTTTCCTGGGTATATAATGATTGAAGCTAATTTAAGTGGTGAATTACCACATGTTATTAAATCAATAACAGGTGTAATTGGTTTTCTTGGAGAAGTAAAGGGCGGAGAACCTGTTCCTATGAGGAAATCTGAAATTAACCGTATGCTTGGTAAAGTTGATGAGCTATCAGTTCAAAATGATAATGTGGCTATACCATATGTTATTGGTGAAACAGTCAAAGTAATTGATGGTCCATTTAATGGTTTTGATGGTACTATCGAAAAAATAAATGAAGAAAAGCGTAAACTGGAAGTAATGGTAAAGATTTTTGGAAGAAAAACACCATTAGAATTAAGTTATATGCAAGTTGATAAAATTTCATAATTGTTACAGTAATTTGTGATGTTACGTATTCGCTTCCAATGAATGTGTAATTTCTAATTTAAGATTAAAAAATGGCAAAAGAAGTATTTAAGGTTGTAAAATTACAGGTAAAAGGAGGAGCGGCAAACCCGTCACCACCAGTTGGACCTGCTTTAGGAGCTGCCGGAGTAAATATAATGGAGTTTTGTAAGCAGTTTAATGCTAGAACTCAAGACAAATCAGGGAAAATTTTACCAGTAGCAATTACTGTGTACAAAGATAAATCTTTTGATTTTGTTGTTAAAACTCCACCAGCAGCTGTGCAAATTTTAGAGGCAGCTAAAGTAAAGAAAGGTTCACCAGAGCCTAATCGTCAAAAAGTAGCTACAGTTTCTTGGGATCAATTGAAAACAATTGCTGAAGATAAAATGGTAGATCTAAATGCATTTACTATAGAATCTGCTACGTTAATGATGGCAGGAACAGCACGTTCAATGGGTATTAAAGTAAGTGGAAAAGCTCCAATTAAACAATAAAACAGTTATTAAAAATGGCAAAATTAACTAAAAAGCAAAAAGTAGCACATGGTAAGGTTGATAAAACTCAAACTTATGCATTAAAAGATGCTTCTGCTTTAGTAAAAGAAATTACTTCTGTAAATTTTGATGCATCTATTGATTTAGCTGTTAGATTGGGAGTAGACCCTCGTAAAGCAAATCAAATGGTTAGAGGTGTAGTAACATTACCTCACGGAACCGGTAAAGATGTTAAAGTATTAGCATTAGTAACTCCAGATAAAGAAGCTGAAGCAAAAGAAGCTGGTGCTGATTATGTTGGATTAGATGAATACCTTGCAAAAATTAAAGCTGGTTGGACAGATGTTGATGTTATCATCACAATGCCAAATGTTATGGGAAAATTAGGTCCTTTAGGTCGTGTTTTAGGACCAAGAGGTTTAATGCCTAACCCAAAAACAGGTACAGTAACTATGGATGTTGCAAAAGCAGTTGCAGAGGTAAAGGCAGGTAAAATTGACTTTAAAGTTGATAAAACAGGTATTATTCATGCAGGTATTGGTAAAGCATCATTTGATGTTGATAAAATTACTGAGAATGCAGCAGAATTAATTCAAACTTTAATGAAGTTAAAACCTACTTCATCAAAAGGAACGTATGTTAAAAGTATTTACTTATCAAGTACTATGAGTCCTGGTATAAATGTTGAACCTAAATCAGTTTAATTTAAGTTAAAACTTAGTAATTATGACGAGAGAAGAAAAATCACAAGTAATAGAAGCTTTAACAACGAGGTTAACTGAAGGTAACATTATATATCTAGCTGATATCTCAGGATTAAATGCTTTAGATACATCTAATTTACGTAGAGCTTGTTTTAAAGCAAATATAAAACTAGCTGTTGTTAAAAATACATTGCTTGAAAAAGCAATGGAAAAATCTGATAAAGATTTTGGAGAATTACCATCTGTATTAAAAGGAAACACATCTTTGATGTTTTCAGATACAGGTAATGCTCCAGCAAAATTAATTAAAGAATTTCGTAAGAAATCTAAATTACCTTTATTAAAGGGAGCTTATGTTGAGCAAGCAATTTATGTTGGTGATGACCAATTAGATTCGTTAGTAAACATTAAATCGAAAGAAGAGCTTATTGGAGATATTATTACAATATTACAATCACCAGCTAAAAATGTTATTTCAGCTTTACAGAGTGGAGGAAATAAATTATCTGGAATTCTGAAAACTTTATCAGAAAAATAAATAAGTGCACTAATAAACTAAATAATAAAATTTAAACAAAGAGAAATGGCAGATTTAAAAGATTTCGCAGAACAACTTGTTAACTTAACAGTTAAAGAAGTTAATGAGTTAGCTAATATTTTAAAAGATGAATACGGTATTGAGCCTGCAGCAGCAGTTGCAGTAGCTGGCCCAGCTACAAGCGGAGACGCAGCAGCAGAGGAAGAGCAAACTGAATTTACAGTGATTTTAAAAGCAGCAGGTCAATCTAAATTAGCGGTTGTTAAATTAGTTAAAGAATTAACTGGTTTAGGATTGAAAGAAGCTAAAGGTATTGTAGATAGTGCACCAGCACCAATTAAAGAAGGTATCTCTAAAGATGAAGCAGAAGGATTAAAAGCATCATTAGAAGAAGCTGGAGCAGAGGTTGAGCTTAAGTAGGCATTAACATCTAAAACAATTTAAGGTTTAGGTCTTGGGGTAATCCTTAGACCTAAACCATTTTGCGTATATATTCGTTCTTATATTTTAATAGTTTTTTTAACCTAAAGTTTTGTCCATTGGCCACTAAACAATTCACCGAAAGAATAAACTTTGCATCAGCGAAATTGGTAATGGAATATCCAGATTTTCTAGATATTCAAGTAAAATCATTTCAAGATTTTTTCCAATTAAAAACCAAAGCTGACGAACGAAGTACCGAAGGATTATATAAAACCTTCCTTGATAACTTCCCAATTACAGATACTCGTAACAATTTTGTGTTAGAGTTTATAGATTACTTTGTTGACCCACCTAGATATTCTATTCAAGAGTGTATAGAAAGAGGTTTAACATATTGTGTCCCTTTAAAAGCACGTCTAAAATTATACTGTACAGATCCTGAACACGAAGATTTTGAAACCATTGTTCAAGATGTATACCTTGGTACAATTCCTTACATGACTCATAGTGGTACTTTTTGTATTAATGGAGCAGAAAGAGTTGTAGTTTCTCAATTACACCGTTCACCTGGAGTTTTCTTTGGACAATCATTCCACGCAAACGGAACAAAATTATATTCAGCAAGAGTAATTCCTTTTAAAGGTTCTTGGATAGAGTTTGCAACAGATATCAATCAAGTAATGTATGCTTATATTGATAGAAAGAAAAAATTACCAGTAACCACTTTGTTTAGAGCAATTGGTTATGAAAGAGATAAAGATATTCTTGAAATTTTTGATCTTGCAGAAGAAATAAAAGTTTCAAAAAGTGGTCTTAAAAAATATATTGGAAAAAAATTAGCAGCACGAGTTTTAAAAACATGGTTTGAAGATTTTGTAGATGAAGATACTGGTGAAGTAGTTTCTATTGAAAGAAATGAAATAGTTTTAGATAGAGACACCATTTTAGAAAAAGAACAAATTGAAGAAATAATTCAGTCTGGAACAAAAAGCATTTTACTTCATAAAGAAGATAATGAAATGGGTGATTATGCGATTATCCATAATACGCTGCAAAAAGATCCAACAAATTCAGAAAAAGAAGCTGTTGAACATATTTATAGACAATTACGTAATGCAGAACCGCCAGATTTTGAAACGGCAAAAGGCATTATAGATAAATTATTCTTTTCCGAACAACGTTATAATTTAGGTGAAGTTGGTCGTTATAGAATGAATAAAAAGTTAAACTTAAACGAAAGTATTGATCAAAAAGTTTTAACTAAATTAGATATTATTACGATTATCAAAAACTTGATAAAATTAGTAAATTCTAAAGCAGAAGTTGATGATATTGACCATTTATCTAACCGTCGTGTTCGAACCGTAGGTGAGCAATTAGCAAGTCAGTTTGGTGTTGGTTTATCTCGTATGGCTCGTACCATTCGTGAACGTATGAATGTTCGTGATAATGAGGTGTTTACACCAATTGATTTGATTAATGCCAAGACATTGTCATCAGTTATCAATTCATTCTTCGGTACTAACCAATTATCTCAATTTATGGATCAAACAAATCCATTAGCAGAGTTAACTCATAAACGTAGATTATCAGCATTAGGGCCTGGAGGTTTATCTAGGGAAAGAGCAGGATTTGAGGTTCGAGATGTTCACTATACACATTATGGTCGTTTATGTCCAATAGAAACTCCTGAGGGACCAAATATTGGGTTAATTTCGTCCTTGGCTGTTTTTGCAAAAGTGAATAATTTAGGTTTTATTGAAACTCCTTATAGAGAAGTTATAAATGGTAATGTAAATATTGCTAATGAGCCTAGATATTTAAGTGCTGAAGAAGAAGAAGGAATGAAATTTGCACAATCAAATCTTCCTTTAGATGATTCAGGCAGATTTGTATCTGATAAAATAATTGTGCGAGAAGAGGCAGATTATCCTGTTGTTGAAGTTGAAAAAGTAAACTTTATGGATGTTGCTCCTAATCAAATTGCTTCAATATCAGCCTCCCTAATTCCATTTTTGGAACATGATGATGCTAACCGAGCACTGATGGGATCCAACATGATGCGTCAGGCTGTACCTTTAATGAAACCAGAATCTCCAATTGTTGGTACTGGTTTAGAGCGTAGAGTTGCAAAAGATTCACGTATTTTAATGAATGCTGAAGGTATTGGTGTAGTTGAATATGTAGATGCTGATACCATTGAAATTAAGTATGATAAAACTGAAGAAGAAAGTATGGTTAGCTTCGACAGTAATAGTAAAACATATAACTTAATTAAGTTTAGAAAAACCAATCAAGGAACTTCAATTAACCTTAAGCCTATTGTTAAAAAAGGGGATAGGGTTGAAGAAGGACAAGTACTTTGTGAAGGTTATGCCACGCAAAAAGGTGAATTAGCTTTAGGTAGAAATATGAAAGTAGCCTTTATGCCTTGGAAGGGATATAATTTTGAGGATGCGATTGTAATTTCTGAAAGAGTTGTAAAAGAAGATATCTTTACTTCTATTCATATTGATGAATATTCAATGGATGTAAGAGACACTAAACTTGGAGCTGAAGAATTAACAAATGATATTCCAAATGTTTCTGAAGAAGCTACTAAAGATTTAGATGAAAATGGAATGATCCGTATTGGTGCTGAAGTAAAACCAGGGGATATTTTAATTGGTAAAATTACTCCAAAAGGGGAATCAGATCCAACACCTGAAGAAAAATTACTAAGAGCAATTTTTGGTGATAAAGCTGGAGATGTAAAAGATGCATCTTTAAAAGCTTCACCTTCATTAAGAGGTGTGGTTATTGATAAAAAGTTATTTGAACGAGCAGTAAAAGACAAATCTAAAAGAGCACAAGACAAAGTTAGTATTGCTAATTTAGAAAGTAAATATACTGCAAAATTTGAAGATTTACGATCTGTTTTAACTGATAAATTGTTTACACTAATTAGTGGTAAAACTTCGCAAGGAGTAATGAATGATTTAGGAGAGGAAATACTTCAAAAAGGTAAAAAGTTTACATTAAAAATGTTAAACTCAGTACCAGACTTCGCTTATTTAACAAAAGGAGTTTGGACAACTGATGCCCATACAAATAAATTGGTAGTTGAATTAATACACAATTACAAAATTAAAGTAAATGATTTACAAGGAAGTTTACGTCGTAGAAAATTTACAGTTTCAGTAGGTGATGAATTACCAGCAGGAATTTTAAAATTAGCGAAAGTTTATATTGCTAAAAAACGTAAATTAAAAGTAGGTGATAAAATGGCAGGACGTCACGGTAACAAAGGTATTGTTGCTCGTATTGTTCGTCAAGAAGATATGCCATTCCTAGAAGATGGGTCTCCTGTAGATATAGTATTAAATCCACTTGGTGTACCATCACGTATGAATATTGGACAAATTTATGAAACAGTTCTTGGTTGGGCTGGTCAAAATTTAGATAAGAAATACGCAACACCAATTTTTGA
Organism: Lutibacter sp.; assembly: GCA_004195315.1. GTDB lineage: Bacteria > Bacteroidota > Bacteroidia > Flavobacteriales > Flavobacteriaceae > Lutibacter. The sequence continues at coordinate 9,062 of SDWL01000003.1, read as the reverse complement.
TGGTGCAACCATTGATCAGATAAATCAAATAACTGAGGAAGCAGGTGTGCCACAATTTGGACATACTTACCTATATGATGGTGGAACAGGAATGCGATTTGACCAAAAAGCAACAGTTGGGGTTATTTATATGATTAAATTAGGTCATATGATTGATGATAAAATGCACGCACGTTCAATTGGACCTTACTCATTAATTACGCAACAACCACTTGGAGGTAAAGCTCAATTTGGGGGTCAACGTTTTGGAGAAATGGAAGTTTGGGCACTTGAAGCATATGGTGCATCAAGTACTTTAAGAGAAATCTTAACAGTAAAATCTGATGATGTTTTAGGTAGAGCTAAAACATACGAGGCTATTGTAAAAGGTGATCCAATGCCAGAACCAGGATTACCAGAATCATTTAACGTATTAATGCACGAGCTTAAGGGTCTTGGATTAGACGTTAGATTAGAGGAATAACAACAAAAAGATAGTTAGGAGGTTTAGCCTCCTAACTATTCATATATTTTTTCATTTTTAAAATTCGAATCCATCATTATATCATGGCAAGAAAAATCGAGAAATACACTGTAAAAAAATTTAATAAAATTTCTATCGGATTATCATCTCCAGAAGCAATTCTTGAGAAATCTAAAGGAGAAGTATTAAAACCAGAAACCATAAATTATCGTACGCATAAACCAGAAAGAGATGGGTTATTTTGTGAGCGTATTTTTGGCCCAATAAAAGATTATGAATGCGCTTGTGGTAAATACAAGAGAATTCGCTATAAAGGAATAGTTTGTGACCGTTGTGGTGTTGAAGTAACTGAGAAAAAAGTTAGAAGAGATAGAGTAGGACATATTAATTTAGTGGTGCCTATTGCACATATTTGGTATTTTAAATCATTACCTAACAAAATGGGATACCTTTTAGGTTTACCATCTAAAAAGTTAGATATGATTATTTACTATGAGCGTTATGTAGTAATTCAACCTGCTGGTGCAAAAAATGCTGAAGGAGAACCATTACAAAAAATGGATTTCTTAACAGAAGAAGAGTATTTAGATATTCTAGAAAGTTTCCCAGTTGAAAATCAATATTTAGATGATAATGACCCAGATAAGTTTATTGCTAAAATGGGAGCAGCTTGTTTGATAGATTTATTTAACAGAATTGATTTAGACGTGTTGTCTTATGAATTACGTCATAAAGCAAATACAGAAACTTCTAAACAACGTAAAACAGAAGCATTAAAAAGATTAAACGTTGTTGAATCTTTTAGAGATGCTAACAAAAACAGAGAAAATCGTCCAGAATGGATGATTATGAAAGTAATTCCAGTAATTCCACCAGAATTACGTCCATTAGTTCCTCTAGATGGTGGTCGTTTCGCTACATCGGATTTAAATGATTTATACCGTAGAGTTATTATACGTAATAATCGTTTAAAGAGATTAGTTGAAATTAAAGCCCCTGAAGTTATTTTACGTAATGAAAAACGTATGTTACAAGAATCGGTAGATTCATTATTTGATAACACGCGTAAATCTTCAGCTGTAAAAACTGAGTCTAACCGTCCATTAAAATCATTATCAGATTCATTAAAAGGTAAACAAGGACGTTTTCGTCAAAACTTACTTGGTAAACGTGTTGATTATTCTGCACGTTCTGTAATTGTTGTTGGACCAGAGTTAAAATTATACGAATGTGGATTGCCAAAAGATATGGCAGCAGAATTATACAAACCTTTTGTAATTAGAAAATTAATAGAAAGAGGAATTGTAAAAACTGTAAAATCTGCAAAGAAAATTATAGATAAAAGAGAACCAGTAGTATGGGATATTTTAGAGAATGTTTTAAAAGGACATCCTGTAATGTTAAACCGTGCACCTACATTACACCGTTTAGGTATTCAAGCTTTTCAACCAAAATTAATTGAAGGAAAAGCAATTCAGCTACATCCATTAGTATGTACTGCATTTAATGCCGATTTTGATGGTGATCAAATGGCAGTGCATTTACCATTAGGACCTGAAGCTATATTAGAGTGTCAATTATTAATGTTGGCATCTCACAATATATTAAATCCAGCAAATGGAGCTCCTGTAACTGTACCTTCTCAGGATATGGTTTTAGGATTGTATTATATGACTAAGGAAAGAAGATCAACTCCTGAAGTTCCTGTAAAAGGTGAAGGATTAACTTTCTATTCTCCAGAAGAAGTGACTATTGCTTATAATGAGAAAGCTGTTGACTTAAATGCAATTATTAAAGTTAGAACTAAAGATTTTAATAAAGAAGGAGAACTTGTTAATCAAATAATAGAAACTACTGTTGGTAGAGTTTTATTTAATGAAGTGGTTCCTGAAAAGGCAGGGTACGTTAACGAAGTATTAAATAAGAAATCATTAAGAGATATTATTGGTGAAATATTAAAAGTAACCGATGTTCCTACCACAGGAAAGTTCTTGGATGATATGAAAGATATGGGATATATGTTTGCATTCCGTGGTGGTTTATCATTTAGTTTAGGGGATATTATTATTCCACCAGAAAAACATACAATGATTGCTGATGCAAATGCTCAAGTTGACAATATTATGGTTAACTATAATATGGGTATGTTAACAAATAAAGAGCGTTACAATCAGGTAATTGACATTTGGGGTTCTACAAACAATCGTTTAACTGAACTTTCAATGAAACGTTTACGTGAAGACCAACAAGGGTTTAACTCAGTATTTATGATGTTAGATTCTGGAGCGAGGGGTTCTAAAGAACAGATTCGTCAGTTAACAGGTATGCGTGGATTAATGGCGAAGCCTAAAAAATCTACTGCAGGTGGTGGAGAAATTATTGAAAATCCAATTTTATCCAACTTTAAGGAAGGATTATCAATTTTGGAATACTTTATTTCTACTCACGGTGCTCGTAAAGGTTTGGCCGATACAGCTTTAAAAACTGCCGATGCAGGTTATTTAACTCGTCGTTTAGTTGATGTTTCTCAAGATGTAATTGTAAATGAAGTAGATTGTGGTACTTTAAGAGGATTATTTGTTGAACCACTTAAAAAGAACGACGAAATTGTTGAGAGTTTAAGTGAAAGAATTGACGGCCGTGTATCTTTACACGATGTGGTTGATCCACTTTCAGAAGAATTATTGGCTTCTGCTGGTGAAGAAATTTCTACGGAAATAGCAAAAAGAATTGAAAATTCACCTCTAATTGGAATAGAAGTACGTTCTGCATTAACTTGTGAAGCAAAGAGAGGTATTTGTGCAAAATGTTATGGACATAGTTTATCAACAAGAAAAATGGTTCAAAAAGGGGAAGCAGTTGGTGTTATTGCAGCACAATCAATTGGAGAACCTGGTACACAGTTAACATTAAGAACATTCCACGTTGGAGGGGTTGCAGGAAATATTTCTGAAAATAATAATTTAGATACTAAATTTGCTGGTAAAGCAGTTATTGAAGATTTAAATACAGTTAAAGGAAAAGATGCTGAAGGGAATGATATTGATATTGTAATTTCAAGAACATCTGAACTTAAAGTTATTGATGAAAAAACAGGATTAACTCTGAGCACAAATAATATTCCTTATGGTTCTACTATTTTTGTTAAGAATGGTCAGAAACTTAAAAAAGGTGATATTGTTTGTAAATGGGATCCATTTAATGGTGTAATTATTTCTGAATTCGCAGGTACAATTAAATTCGAAAATATTGAAGTTGGTATCAACTATCTTGTTGAAATTGATGAACAAACAGGTTTCCAAGAAAAGGTTATTATTGAATCTAAAATCAAAAAAACTATTCCAACATTATTGGTGATGGATGACAATGATAATGTGATTAGATCATACAACTTACCAGTAGGAGCTCATTTAATTATTGAAAATGGAGAAAAAATACCTTCAGGTAAAATTATTGTAAAAATCCCTCGTAAATCAGGTAGATCAGGTGATATTACAGGAGGTTTACCACGTGTAACAGAGTTATTTGAAGCGCGTAATCCTTCTAACCCAGCAGTTGTATCTGAAATTGATGGAGTTGTTTCATTCGGAAAAATTAAACGTGGTAATCGTGAAATAATTGTCGAATCTAAATTAGGAGAAGTTACAAAGTATTTAATTAAACTTTCTAATCAAATCTTAGTTCAAGAAAACGATTTTATTAAAGCAGGTATGCCACTTTCTGAAGGAGCTGTTACACCAAATGATATTTTAAATATTCAAGGACCTGGAAAAGTTCAAGAATATTTGGTGAATGAAATTCAAGAAGTATATCGCTTACAAGGAGTGAAAATTAACGATAAACATTTTGAGGTTGTTGTTCGTCAAATGATGCGTAAGGTTAAAATTATTGATTCAGGTGATACATTATTCCTTGAAAATCAATTGATTCATAAAAATAACTTTATTCAGGATAATGACAAAATTTACGGAATGAAAGTAGTTGAAAACGCTGGAGATTCTGAAAATTTAAAAGAAGGGCAAATTATTACACCTCGTCAATTACGTGATGAAAATTCTGTTTTAAGAAGAGAAGATAAAAACTTAGTAGAAGCAAGAGATGCAAGACCAGCAACAGCTGAACAAATTTTGCAAGGTATTACAAGAGCTTCATTACAAACTAAATCGTTTATTTCTGCTGCATCATTCCAAGAGACTACTAAAGTATTAAACGAAGCTGCTGTTAGTGGTAAAGTTGATTATTTAGAAGGATTGAAAGAAAATGTTATTGTTGGAAAGCGTATTCCAGCAGGAACAGGTATGAGAGATTATGATAATATTATTGTAGGCTCTAAAGAAGAAATGGATTCAAAATTATAATTATGAGCGATCAAAAATCTAAAAAAGAAGGGCAAATAAATATTGAATTAGATGATAAAATGGCTGAAGGCACATATGCAAACCTTGCTATTATTAATCATTCTGTCTCAGAGTTTATTGTTGATTTTATAAGTGTTATGCCTGGGCAACCAAAAGCTAAAGTAAAATCAAGAATAATTTTAACCCCTCAACATGCAAAGCGGTTGGTGAAAGCCTTAGCTGAAAATGTAAAGAGATTTGAGAAAAGTCATGGTGAAATTAAAGATTATGAACAACCACCAATTCCAATGAATTTTGGACCTACAGGCGAAGCGTAATTAAAATAAAAAAACCCGAACATTTGTTCGGGTTTTTTTATTTTAGAATTACTTCATCATAAGCGCTTTTTAATTTTTTAATAACAGGTTCTATTTCTTCTTCATTTAAATGTCCAAAACCAAAACGAATAGCACAAGTGTTTTTATCCTGATAAAGAATTGTTTTTGGTAGAAATAAATCGTTTTTTTCAGCTTCTTTAGCTAGTTTGAGTAACGATATTTTAGGGTGAAATTGTAACCAAATGGCTAATCCACCTGAAGGAATTTCCCATTGCGCGGTTTCTAAAAAATATTTTGTTAAAAGATTGCATAAAAAATCTCGTCTTTTTTTATATATTACAATATTCTTTTTCATGAGGCGGTATATTTCACCTTCATAAATTAATTCTGATATCATTTGTTCTTGTATTAAATCGCCTTGTTTATCTAGTAATTCTAAATAATTCTTAGCTTCCGAGATCAGATTTTCTGGGGCTACTACAAATCCTGTTTGAAAACTTGGAAATAAGGATTGCCCAAATTTTCCTAAATAAATAACCATACCGTTTGCATCTGCACTTGCCATAGGTAACATTGCTGAACCTTCAAACTGAAAATCGTAATCAAAATCATCTTCAATAATAGCAAACCCATACTCTTTAGCAAGTTGTAGTAGCTCTAAGCGACGTTTTGCACTTAATGTTACTGCTGTTGGATAATCTCTATGGGCGCATATATATACACATCTAATACTATGTTTTACAAAATGCTTTTTTATGTACTCAATATTTAAACCATCATTATCTACAGGAATTGTTTTTATGCTTGCACCTGTTTGTTGAAAAATCATATTAGATGCATAATTACTTAAATGTCCTACTAATACAACGTCATTTGGTTTTATTAAGAGTTGAGATACAACGTACAAACTCATTTCTGTACTACGTGTATTTATTAGGTTATTTGGACTAATATGAAAACCTCTAGTTACATTTAAGTAATTACATAGTTGAGTTTGGAATACAGAGTTGAAAAATTCGTCTGATTTGTTCCATTTATTTATTAACGTTTTTCGTTTCATGGCAGCACTGTACCACCTTGTAAATTGATGCACAGGATGCAAGCGTAAATCTGGTTTACCATCGTTAATTGTATACCCGGCATTTGTAAACTGAACAGTTGATGCTAAATGGAATGACTTTTGAAAAGGAAATCCTGTTGTTTTAGCATATGTATATGCTTCATTTATTTTTTGAGAAGTTGCTTTTATTTTTGCTGTTTTTTTTTCTGGTTCTAAAACAAATGTACCTTTATTTGGTATAATTTCAACCCAACCTTGTGAAGCTAACTCTTCGTAAATAGCAACTGCAGTATTTCGATGGATTTTTAATAATTGACTTAATACACGGGTTCCTGGTAGAATTGTACCTTTGGTTAAATAGCCACGCTGTATAGCATTTATAATTTGTCCCGATACTTGTAAATATAGAGGTTGTGATATAGATTTATCTAAACTAATTAGCTGTTTAAAAAGAGTATTAACCGGACTATCTATCATTTTAAAACTGGACTATATGAATAGTCCGGAAAGTTACTACTTTTACAACGTTTTTAAATCACTATTTATGAAAATTAAAATTACTTTAATAATTTTTACATTATTTTATATTAATCAAGCAAAAGCACAAGTTGAGCCTATAAAAAGAGACACCTTAAATGAAATTATTATAACTTCCAATAGGATAACCCTTCCTTTTTCGAAAACATCAAGAACTATAACATTAATAACTCCTGATGAGATTGTAAAAAGTGCAGCAAATAACGTTGCAGATTTACTTCAAAATGTAGCCGGAATAGATGTTAGAAGAAGAGGTATAGACGGAATGCAATCGGATTTATACATAAGAGGTGGTAATTTTGATCAAACATTGGTTTTAATTGATGGTGTAAAAATGGATGATGTTCAAACGGGTCATCATTCAATGAATGCAATTTTATCTTTAGATAATATTGAGAGAGTTGAAATATTAAAAGGTCCTGCTGCTAGAATATATGGACAAAATGCCTTTACGGGAGCAATAAACATAGTCACAAAAGATGTAGAAAAGAGTTCTTTAAGTGTTGGATTGAATTATGGGTCTTATGAAAATAAGAAGGGTTCAGTTTCTCTTAGTCAAAAATATAATAAAGGAAGTATTCTTGCTTCTGTAAGTTATCAAGAATCTGATGGATATCGTTTTAATACTGATTTTGAGAATTTCGCAACTTTTTTTAAAGCAACTTTCCAAAAATATGATTTAACTACATCATTTACACAACGTAAATTTGGAGCAAATGGTTTTTATGCAAGTCCATTGTATAAGGATCAATATGAAGAAACTCAGACAAGTTTAGTTGCATTATCTACTTCTTATAAAACTGAATCGGTAACTATAAAACCAAGATTGTATTGGAGAAGAAACCAAGATATGTACCTATTTCTACGTCAAGATCCTGCTTATTTTAGAAATTTACATATTTCAAATAAAGTTGGAGCTGAATCAAATGTAGTTTTAAATTCTAGTTTTGGAAAAACAGGATTGGGAATTGATGTTTCAAAAGCATTTTTAGTGAGTAATAATTTAGGTGATCATAATAGAACTACTATAACAGGTTTTTTAGAACAACGTTTTGAATTGTTAGATGGGGATTTGGATATTACACCAGGTGTTGCAATAAGTTCTTATTCCGATTTTGATACCAAAGCATTTCCTGGGTTAGATATTGGATATCGTTTATCTGATAAAATAAAGTTTTATGGAAACATTGGATACACATACCGCGTTCCAACTTTTACAGACATGTTTTATGTTGGACCTACAACTTTAGGAAATCCAAATTTAAAACCTGAATCTGCCCTGTCTGAAGAAATTGGATTTAATTATACTACTTATAATATTCAATTTAATATAACGTTGTTTCATCGGAAATCAGATGACTTGATAGATTGGACTAAAGATAATTTAGAAGATAAATGGGAAACAAGAAATTTTAGTGAAGTTGTAACTAGAGGTTTCGAAACCAATTTTGTACATTCTTTTGTTATTGGTAATTTCAATCAAAAAATTAATTTTGGATATAGCTTTATTGAAGATGATATTAAAGATCATAATGTTCAATTTACACGTTATTCCTTAAATAGCATGAAGCATCAGTTTACTTCAGTTTTGGATATTAAGTATTCAGAAATATTTAGCCAAAATATTGCTTATAGATTAGTTGAAAGAACTGACGGTGAAAGTTACAATGTTGTAGATGCCAAATTTTTAGCTACCCTTAAAAATGGTGTGGAATTTTCATTAAAAGCTAATAATATTTTTAATGCTGTATACACAGAAACTAATTTAGTTCCAATGCCTAAAGGAAACTTAATGTTAGGCCTAAAGTATAGTATTTATTAATTATAGTATAACTTTTAAAAGCCGAACATTAGTTCGGCTTTTTAATTTTCTATTTTTGCTAAAGATTTATGAATATCATTTACAGCTATTAATGCTGCTGAACCATACCATTCTTTTAACTCCATAATTAAAGAACCAGCTTTAATTGCTGGATCAGTTTCTGTTAATTGTTGTGCTTCTTCAATAGTTTGAACATTAAAAACATAAATACCTCTTAAATCGTCCTTACCAAAAAAAGGACCCGCTAAAACTAACTTACCATCTTCAGCCAATTTATTAATAGTATTCATATGGCCTTTTTGTAAGTTCACTTTAGTAATAGAATCTTGATCTCTGTTTGGCCCTCTTTTTAAAAATGCTATAACATATTTTTTCATGCCATATTCATCAGCACCATATTTTTTTGCTAATTCTTCGTTATATGTTTTTCCCTCGTTGTTATCTTCATTAGTATTTTGAGTGTTAGAATTAGAACAAGATATTATTGTAATAGTAATTATTAAAG
>SDWL01000492.1 GCA_004195315.1 Lutibacter sp. | reverse complement strand
AGATGTGTATAAGAGACAGTATTTAGATGATGTTGAAGAAATGTCTCCAAATACCATAGGAAAGCAACTAAAGAATGTTAAAATGTTTATGAATAGTGCCAATGAAGATGGAATTACCAATTTATCGGGGCATAAGCACAAGCATTTTAAAGTTTTAAAAGAAGACAGTTTTCAAATTTATTTGAATGAAAATGAGTTATTGGAATTATCCAAATTAGACTATGAGTTGGATAGTGTTGAAGATAGAGTGAGAGATTTGTTTTTAATAGGTGCTTATACTGGTCAACGTGTTTCTGATTGGAGAAAATTGAATGAAATCAATATTGTTGTTTATGATGGTGTTGCTTGTTTTAAACTTAGGCAAACCAAAACGAACAATGAAGTCATAATTCCAATTCACCCTGTAATACAAACCATTTTTGATAAGCGAGAAGGTAAAGCTCCAAAGTTTGTGAATGAACAGGATGTGAATTTTAAATTGAAAAAAATTGCAGAAAAAGCAAAAATTAATAGCAAGGTAAGTGAGAAGGATAATGTTTCAAAGTTTGAATTGGTTTGTACGCATACAGCTAGAAGGTCTTTTTGTACCAATGCATATAAGAATGGGATGGATACCTTAGCTATCATGCAATTATCTGGTCATAAAACAGAGAAAAGTTTTTTGACTTATATTAAAATAGGTAAAGAAGAGTTTGCAGCAAGAATAGCAAATCATAAATTTTTCAATAAATAACGGATGTTAAAAAACACTATAAATTTTCCTGAATTTATTAATAGCAATGAAGCTGAAAAAATTCAATTATTAATTAGAAATAATATTTTTCTTAAAAAAGATATAAATTTAAGTCAAAATTTAGGTGATGGAAGACTGTATTTTGGAGGGTATGACGCTATATTAATTAGTGAAAGGTTTGAGGTTTTTTATTTCGATGATAGTGAAGAGTCTTTTGTCTTTGATATATCATTTTTCCGGGATTTAGTTTATATCAAAGGGTATTATATTAATCCTATACTTATTGAGGAAATTTCTGATTTCATTGAAGGAGAGACAGCTAACGAATATTTTTGGATTGGGCATATTCAAGATAAAATAAACTCTAAAGTGGAGCTCTCAGATACAAATGAAAGAGAAATTATAATTAAACAACATATTGATAACATTAAAATAAAAGTTAATAAATCCAAAAAAAAATTATTCGACGGGGAGCTTGAATTTAAGTCAAAAACTCCAATAACTGTCTCTTATACACATCT
>SDWL01000491.1 GCA_004195315.1 Lutibacter sp. | reverse complement strand
AGATGTGTATAAGAGACAGTATAAATACAATATCACCTAATATAACTCCTAAATCAAAAGCAATAGCTGCCCTTGCTCCTTTAAGAATACTGGTATGTATAAGTGTAAAAAAGACAGGACCAATCATAAAGGATAAGAAAAACCCGATGATTATTGCATCTTTTATTTCTATAAATGTCATAGTTTTTAATAAAACGTGAAAATACTATATTTTATTAAATAGTATCATAATCAATGGAGATTTTATACGATGTTGGATGCGCCTGACATGTTAAAATGAATCCCTCTTTAATTTCCTCTTCGGATAAAATAGTGTTTTTAATCATTACGGCAGTTCCTTCCGTTACTTTAGCCATACAACTACTACAAATTCCTCCTTTGCAAGAATGTGGAGCGTCTAAACCTTCTTTTAAAGCTGAAGTTAAAATGGTTGTTTTTGAATCCATTTCAAAAGTTGTTTCTTCATCATCAAGAAGTATGGTAATTTCACTTATTCCCTCAAAAGGTTGAACAAATTCATTTTCTGAATAAACTGGAGTGGAAAACAATTCAAAATGAATATTGTTTTCAGTTAATCCATTTTCAATTAAAGTTTCTTTAGCGGTGTTTATCATTTCTTCAGGACCACAAATAAAAGCATTATCAAAAGATATATTTTTTAATTTATTTTTTATTACAAAGTTGATGTTTTCAGCGTCAATTCTTCCAAATAAGGCATCTTCTTTTTGTTCTCTACTTAATACATATTGAACATTAAATTGAGTTGGAAATTTAAACTTCAAACTATCTATTTCATTTTTGAAAATAGTATCAGCTTCAGTTTTATTACCATAAATAAGTGTAAAAGTACTTTTCAGCTCTTCAATTAAAGTTGCTTTTATCATAGCTATAATAGGTGTAATTCCACTTCCAACTGCGATTCCTAAATAATTTTTAGTATTGTTTTTTGAAGTTTTTAAAACAAATTTACCTTCGGGTTTTGAAACATCTAAAACATCACCTTCTTTTAAAATTGTACGAGCATAAACAGAGAAAGTTCCATTACCAACGACTTTAACTGCTACACGTAATTCACCACAATTTGGTGCTGAACATATTGAATAGGCTCTTCTAATTTCTTTGCCAGCAATTACTGTTTTAACGGTAATATATTGTCCGGCAATAAAATTAAACTCATTTTCAAGTTCAGAAGGAATATCAAATACAATAGAAACTGCATCTTTGGTTTCTATTTTTAGTTCTTTTATAGTACTGTCTCTTATACACATCT
>SDWL01000095.1 GCA_004195315.1 Lutibacter sp. | reverse complement strand
AGATGTGTATAAGAGACAGATTAATAACTCTTGATAGACAAACCTATTCTGAATTAAAACTTGGACATACTTTTATGTATGAAACCCAACATTACAGATTTATACAAACTGGTGCTAACGCAATTTTTGGAGATGCTTTTGAGTCTACTATAGGCGACCATACTTCCTATCAAAAACTAGACAATCAGTTTTATTTACAATTAAATTCAGCTTATACAGGTAACTTAAAAGCTAAAATTAATTACTTTAATTACAACTATCATTACAATAGCATTTTATTTTATGATTCTCAAACAATATCTGATAAATTAAAAGGAAATGCAATTGCTGTTGGTGCCGATTGGAAAATTAAATTTGGAAAAATTCATTTAAATGCTGATGCCACTTCAATTATAGTTGGCGATATAACTGGAAGCGCTATTAAAGCCTCTGCAATGGTAAAAAAAGATAGTATTTTTAGCTTTAAAGGATTTGCTGAATTCGCATCTAAAACTCCAGATTTTAATAAACTTTTATACCAAAGTGATTATTTAGATTACAATTGGCAAAATGATTTTAACAATGAAGAAATTTCAACGGTTGGTGTTGAATTTAAATCTAATAAATGGGGGAATTTAAAAGCTACTTACAATTTAATTGATAATTATGCTTATTTTGATAAAAATTCTAAGCCTGTTCAAACCAATGAAACTTTAAATTATTTTAAAGTGAAAGCTAACAAAGCTATTAACTTCAGAAAATTCACGCTAGATAATACTATTATGTACCAAAATGTTTTAAAAGGTGAAGCATTTTTTAGAGTTCCACAAATAGTAACAAGAAATACTTTATACTACGCTAGCCATGTTTTTAAAGGGAAACCAATGTATTTACAAACAGGTATAACATTCAAATATTTCACTTCATTTAAAGCCAATGCATACAATCCTTTATTAAGTGAATTTGTATTACAAAACGATACCGAAATAGGGAATTTCCCAGTTCTAGATTTTTTCGCTAATGCACAAATACGTAGAACTCGTATCTATTTAAAAGTTGAGAACCTAAATGCTAGTTTTACTGGCAGAAACTATTATTCTGCTCCAAACTATCCTTATAGAGATTTAACGGTACGTTTTGGAGTTGTTTGGAATTGGTTCATATAAGTAGTTTTTAGTTGTAAGCTTTAAGTCGTTAGTTGTAATTTTAATTTTAGAAAATTAGTACTGAACTTTAAACATTCTTAGTTGTCAACTGTCTTATTTTAATTTGAAAAGCAGCAAATATCAATGTCATTATTGGACTTAACCAATTAAATACTGCGAAAACAGCATATTCAGCAACACCAACTCCCAATACTCCAGATTGATAGGCACCACATGTGTTCCAAGGAATTAATACAGAAGTAACTGTTCCAGAATCTTCTAAGGTTCTACTTAGATTCTCTGGAGCTAGTTTTTTATCTTCAAAAGCTTTTTTAAACATTTTCCCTGGAATTACTATGGCTAAATACTGATCTGAAGCAATTACATTTAATCCTAAACAACTCATAGTAGTACTAAAAAATAAACCAAAAATTGAAGTTGCCATTTTCAATAAAGCTTTTGTGATTTTTGCCAATGCACCAATAGCATCCATAACACCTCCAAAAACCATGGCACAAGTAATAAGAAAAATAGTCCAAAGCATCCCTTTCATTCCTCCTGCACTAAATAGTTCATTGAGTTTTTCGTTGTTAGTAATTATTTCTGTATCTACAAAAACAGCATTGGTAATAGCTTTCAAATTAGAATTTGACAAACTACTTAATACCTCATTTTGAAATATAAATGCAAAAATAGCAGCCAAAATAACACCCGCTCCTAAAGCAATTAATGGCTTTGTTTTTAATAAAATTAAAGCAATTACAACTAATGGAACTACAAATAAATAAGGTGTAATTTGAAATGTGGTTTTTATAGTCGTTAATAATCCACTAACATCTGCACTTCCGGTAGTTTCTATATTTAAGCTTATTATGCTAAACACAATTAACGTAATTATTATTGTTGGTACAGTGGTAAATGCCATATATTTTATATGTGTAAATAAACCTGTACCAGCCATTGCAGGCGCTAAATTTGTTGTATCACTTAAAGGTGACATTTTATCCCCAAAATACGCTCCAGAAATTACCGCACCCGCTATCATTCCTGGTTGAATACCTAAAGCAGTACCAATTCCAACCAATGCTATACCCACAGTTGCTGAGGTTGTCCAAGAGCTTCCCGTTGCTATAGAAATTATAGCAGCAATAATAACAGAAGCCGGTAAAAAAATTGAAGGACTTAAAACTTGAAGTCCATAGTATACCATTGCTGGAATTACACCACTTACTAACCAAGTTCCAGCTAATGCACCTACTAAAAATAATATTAGTATTGGGACAAAAACACTTTTCAAATTCTCCCAAACTTCATTTAACATAATTTTTAAGGGAACTTTATTAAAAAATCCAACAATGGCAGCAATAAAACCTCCCGTTAATAAAATAAACTGATTAGAATATTCACCCAACAACTCTCCTCCAGCAATAAATATATTGTAAGCAAGCATTGTCATTAAAAGAACAACTGGAATTAAAGCTTCTAAAATATTTAGTTCTTTATTTTGAATTATTTTTTGATCTTGTATTTTTATTTCTGATAAGTTTTTTTTGTTCAGCATCAATAATGTTTAGAAATGTAATGATACGCAAATTTGAAAGTATTTGCAAATGAAAAACCTCACTCAAATATCGAGTGAGGTTTTGCTTAAAAGAAATAGTTATGTTAAAAATCAATCAAATTAAAAACAACTATTTTTTAATACAATTATAATACACCTACTTGCGTCATACATTTATGCATTGCTCTATATGTACGTTCAATATCATTATCTAAACCAATGGAAAAACGAATAATACCATCAGAAAGTCCCATTTCTTTTTGTTCTTCAACTGGTATTTCAGATGAAGTACTTGTACCAGGAGCACTAAATAAAGTTTTATAAAATCCTAAACTAACTGCTAAATAACCTAAATTATTCTGTTGCATTAATTCCATTAATTGATTAGCTTTTGCTAAAGTTCCTACATCAACAGTCATAATTCCTCCAAAACCATATTCTTCATTATACATGGTTTTAAATAATTCATGATCTTTATGACTTTTCAAGCCTGGATACACTACTGTTAATCCATCATTTTCAAAATGTTTAGCTAAACACAATGCATTCTCACTGTGTTTTTTCATTCTAATATGCAACGTTCTTAAGTTTTTTAAAATACTAGCAGCTCGTAAACTATCCATTACTGGTCCTAATAACATTGCAGCTCCATCATTTACGTTTCGCAAACTATTAATAAATTCTTGCGATCCACAAACTACACCTCCAACTGTATCATTTGTACCGTTAATAAATTTTGTTAAACTATGAATTGTTACATCAGCTCCTAATTTTTGAGGAGAAATTATTAATGGTGAAAATGTATTATCTACCACTAAAAGTATGTTGTGTTTTTTAGCAATTTTTGACAATTCTGAAATATTTGCAATTTCTAATAACGGATTACTAATTGATTCACAATAAATCATTTTTGTGCTTTTAGTAATTGCTGCTTCTACATTTTCTAATGAAGTGATATCTACAAAAGACGTTTTTATATTAAATTTTGGGGCAAAATTTTTCAAAAAGGCATAAGATCCTCCATAAATAGTTCTACTTGAAACAATATGATCTCCTGCTCCGCAAACTTGCATTAAAACTGATGTAATTGCCCCCATACCTGAGCCAGCAACGTTAGCTGTTTCTGAAAATTCCATTGCTGCCAATGCTTCACCCAAATATAAATTACTTGGACTTGTATGTCTCGAATATAAATAACAACCTTCTGCTTGCCCTTCAAAAGTGTCGAGCATTGTTTTTGCGTTTAAAAAAGTGTATGTTGCCGAATCTGAAATTGAAGGATTTACACCTCCAAATTCTCCGAAATATTGTAAATCTTGAATGTTATTTGCTGGTTTATTGCTCATAATTAAAGTTATTTTTGTTTAAAATTAACACACCACACGTTAATAAACTGCTTTATTTTATAATTTTAGTGTATTTTACTTTAAATAATATGAATTAAAGAAAATATTACTATTACTTTTAATTATTTTATTTATTTTTAGCAAAAATTACTAATATGATTATATTAGATTTTATTGATAAACAAATAGTAAATCTATTACAACAAAATTCTAAAGCAAATATTAAGGAAATTGCATTAAAAATTGGGTTAACACAAACACCTACTTATGAGCGTATAAAAAGATTAGAGAAATCTGGTATTATTCAAAAATATATTGCCGTTTTAGATAAAGAAAAGGTTGGACTTAATGTAGAGGTATTTTGCCAAGTTACTTTATTAGTCCACTCAAAAGAATTGATTACAAAATTTGAAAATGCCATTAACAAAATAGATGAAGTTATTGAGTGCTTTCACGTAGCTGGAAATTACGACTATTTATTAAAAGTAATTGTAAAAGATATGAAAAGCTATCAACTTTTTTTAAAAAATAAATTATCGGTTTTAGATTCTGTTGGCAATGTGCAAAGTACTTTTGTAATGTCTTCAACCAAAGAAACAACCATTTTAAAATTAACATAAAAAAAGTCCAAATTGAAAAATTTGGACTTTTTTTATATCTATTCAATGTTTATTTTTTAATTACAACATTCACTTGTAAATCAAATTCATCATTTACAAATTTATCTTTTAAATCATTAAAAAACGATTTTGATTTATATTTCACGTTAAAATCAGCTCTGTTAATTTGAAAAGTTTCACTTGTTAAAGTAATATCTTCTTCATCCTCAATAACAACAACAGGAAAAGTTATTTGCTTAGTGATTCCTTTAATCGTTAAATCTCCACTTAACATAGTTTTTCCATCTTCGACAAAACTATTTGTTATTTCAAAGGTAGATGTTGGAAACGCTTCAACTTCAAAAAAGTCGGCCGATTTTAAATGCCTTTCTAATTTTGCACTTCCATCTGCATCTTTAATTGTTGACATGTTAACTGTAAAAGATCCTCCTTTTATAAGCCCTTCTTCCAATTTTAACTCACCTGAAACTAAATTAATAGTACCATGATGTGACCCTGTTGGTTTATATCCTTTCCATTGAATGGTTGAACTTGTAACATCTACATTATTATCAAATAACACTTCCTTGTTTACAAAAGACATTGTTATAAATGCTATTGCTAAAATTAAAATTCTTACTTTTTTCATTTTGATTTGATTTTTTTTAATTTGAACTACAATAATACTACAAATTACTTATTTGTAATCATTCTAAATTATTTTTTAGTGTTTTTTTAACTTTTATTATGACACTTTTCTTAACACTACTTGTTCTAAATTTTTATTTATAATCATTTTATAAAACTCTTTAATTTCAGAATAAGCAGCTACAGGGTATAAAGCTGTGTTCATTTGAAATGTAGAAAATATATTAATTTTATTGCCTGCAGCAGAAATATTGAACTTATATAAACCATAATTATTGGGTAATGCAACCGCAATACTTTTAGGTAGAAACTCAACAGCATACCCTTCTGGAATATTGATATTTATTCTATTTTTAACACCTGCTGGCGCACCAAAATCAATTGGAAACTTTCTTTTTTCCAATTTAAAAGGATTTTCTGTAATAGCATCAAAAAACAAAGGCTTAAAATAGATTTTATCTCCAATAACACTTATTAAATCTTCAGATATAAACTTATATGTTTCAACGACTGGATTATAAATTTCATTTTTATTACGTATCTCAAAATCAAAAATTTCAATGTTTCCATTTTTTTCTTCTATGTTATTAAAAATATCTTCATCCTTAATTTTAGAATATTTATTTCTATATTTTAGAGCATTCAAATTTGTGTATTGTACTCTTCTCTTACCTTCAATTGTACCTTCACCATCAATACTAATATTCATTGTTGAATTTGTATAAGACATATCACTGGGAATTAAATCAACTAATAATGAAGTTCCTTCTTCTCTAACAATTCTCCCTTCCCAGTTTAAATTTCTTAAAGGCAAAACATTAGGCGTACTATTTTCTTCCGTTGCATCTAATAATAGCACTTTATTATCTATTTCTACAGCCGCAATCACAAAATTAAAACCGTTTATTGTTGGAAAAATTGGAATGCCGTGATCACGAGTACTTAATATAACAGGATTCGCATTAATTTTAGCTTCTCTTAACATTGCAATTAAAATTAAATTAATATCTGCCGAATTGCCTACTCCTGTCTTAAAAGCTTCTTTAACACCTTTATCTGTAAACACACCTTTGTAACCATTCCATTTTACTTTCTGTTTTACAAATTCAAATAATGCAAGTATTATTTTAGTTTTATTATCTCCACATTCAACAATAATTTTTTCTAAATCATCTTTGTAATAAGAAGATTTATTTAATTCCCTCCCAAATTCATTTTCTTTATAAATAGTTTTTGTAACATCTTCCCATGATTTAGAATAATATTTAATTGGTTCATTTGGCCATTTAGTTGATGAAAGTTCAAATTCAATTCCTGATCTATAATTATTAATATTATTCATATATGGTTCCTCCATTAAAGCAGGTATATTCTCATTATCAATAATTATTACCTTACTCATATAATCAATATTTTGTGAACTAAAACTCGTTTTACTAGGAGTAAAAAAACTTCCTCCTGATCGACTTTTAGTATTTAATACAATCTTATCATATTTGGTTGATACTGTAGAATTTACTTGTAAATACCCTGTATGTTTTACATTATAATTATAATACTCAGGTATTTCAATTTTACATTGAAATTTTTCAACCGGTATTTCATACTGCATGATTACTTTATTAATTCCTCTATAAGGTGAAGTAATTTTATACCTCCACTCAACAATACAACCTTCACTAATATTTGGCATTGAAAATTTTTCTTCAGACCAATATTTGTTTAATTTCACATTATAAGTATCTTTTTTATTAAGTTTATAGGATTGTCTTTTTCCGTTTTCTAACACATACGTTTTAGCATCTTGTATATTTACGTCTTCAGACGTTGAACCTTTAGGTGAATAATACTTGATTTTTTTTGTTGCCCAGGAAAAGTCTTCTTTATTGTAAATTTTAATACGCTCATGAATTTCAGTAACTACACCAAATCCCTCTTTTTGTTCATATTCAAAATATGTTCTTCTTTTTTTAAATAAAACAACTGCATTTGCTGAAGAATCTTGTGAGTAAAATTGTTCTTCTAATTCTTCTTTTGAAACTTTCCCAAATTTATAATTTTGGGCAATCATTTGAGTTGTTATGACACCTATTATCAATGCAATTATTATCTTTCTCATAAACTATAGCTTTTTTAAAATTATTTTTGAGTTGTCGTATTTTCTTATATCTTTTCTGAATTTTCTGTAGGCTTCATAATCTTCCTTAGGAAATTTACCTTCTTCAATTTGTAAACTTCTTTTATAGCTGTCTCTTATACACATCT
>SDWL01000490.1 GCA_004195315.1 Lutibacter sp. | reverse complement strand
ATCTTGGACTGCTTCAAAAACCGATTTAATAGAATTATTATTTGCACTTCATACTTCTGGAGCATTTCAAAACGGTAATTCAGAAATAAAAAAATTAGGCGAAATTTGTGAAGAACTTTTTGGTATAGAACTAGGCAACATACACAAAACTTTTGGTCAAATAAAAGCTAGAGAAAAGGATCCTACAAAATTTCTAGATTTACTGAAATTTAACCTAATTCAAAAAATAAATTCAGAATTATAATTTTTATAAAATTCTCAAAACAAAGAAGTTACTCTTTTAAAAATGTTAAATTTTTTAGGTACTACCTAACGACTACCTAAAACCATTTTTTGAACTGTTTTCGGTGTAAAAAACAGCTATTTTTTATTATAATTTGTACATTTTCAAAAATGTAAATCAAAATACGCTACACTTTTTAAATATTTGAAAAAATATTTTTAACCAAATTACTTAGCTACAGCAATTTAACTATTTACAAATGTTAAATTTTCTAGGTACTACCTAACGACTACCTAAAGATTCTCAACATAACTCTCCAGCTTTGCAGAACGAAAGTCAAATCGCTATAAACAAATTATTAATTCAAAAAAACAAAAAAAATGCCAACAGCAATTATCACAACAGATGATTTAAGAGAATTCAAAATCGAATTATTAGAAGACATCAAAAAGTTACTAAAAGCAACATCCTCACCTGGAACCAAAAAATATTTAAAATCCGCAGAAATGATGAAAATGCTAAAAGTAAGTCCAGGAACACTTCAAACACTAAGAATCAACGGAACACTGCCCTACACAAAAATTGGAGGAATTATTTTTTACGATGCAGATGAAATTTACAAAGTGATAAAAGAAAACAGCATTCACAATAAATATTAAAACTAACGTCATTCTGAACTTGTTTCAGAATCTCATCAAATAAGAACTATGAATTACATAAAACACCTCAACGGTGTATTCCAACAATTCTCAAAAGATAATCGTTTAAATCCAACGCATATAAGTCTGTATCTGGGATTATTTTACATCTGGAATTACAACCGCTTTCCGGATACATTTTTTATCAATCGTGAAGAGGTAATGAGCCAATCCAAAATAGGTTCAAAATCTACCTATCATCGTTGTATTAAAGAATTAAATCATTGGAAATATATTGCTTATTACCCATCTCATAACCCTTTTAAAGGAAGCAGAGTAAAGTTGTTTCAATTTGGGACAAGTGAAAATCTAGGGGTGGATTTAGACTATCCCAAAAATGGACAAGCTTCGGTATCTTATATAAACATTAATAAACATAATACAAACCTGTCTCTTATACACATCT
>SDWL01000094.1 GCA_004195315.1 Lutibacter sp. | reverse complement strand
AAAAAAACTCAGGATTAAAATAATCCTGAGTTTTTTTAAACTTACACACTTTATGGGCTAGTGCCAAATTTTAATTATCAGTACAAATTACGTGTCAATTGAGGTTTTTAAAAGTATAAAATACTTACAGTCAATGATTTAAAATATTTTTGTGAGTCCTGTGTAGACTGTAACAAAATTTGACTTTTAGTTTTTATTCCGTTTGAGCCCATCAAATACTTTTGGGTCATTGCTGTGTAAATAAGCTAATATTCTATTACTTTGGGGTGTATTAGCCAAGTTAAATTTTTCTTTTAATCGAAGTCCGTTTTTTAGAATTAAATAATATTCATCCACTTGTTTGTTTCTCGTTGTCTTTTTAATGTTTTTTAAAGGTATAGGCTCTTTTATAAGAATAGTACTTTGATTTAGCTTTTCTAATATTAATTTTTGAGTTTCTATGAGCTGATCTATTTTTAATTTCAAATTTTTTAATTCGTTTTCCATAATTTTATTCTTTTACTTACTGAAGGTTCAACAGCTATTATTTCTCAACATCATTTAACAATTCATCATATTTATTAATAAGTGGATCATACCAGTCGGTTTTTTCTTTTGCCCAAGAGATCCAATTTTTTAATTCAATAGTTAAATTATTTTGGTCAATAGCATTTTTTTCTACAGCATTTATATAATTTCTGATTTTCTCCTCTTTTTCATGTTTTATGCGATCAATTCTGCATTGTTCTTCCCAGATTAATTCCTTTTTCGCATACAATTCCAAAAAAGCAACCATTTCTGCTAGTCTAGTTTCTATTAGATGTTTTCCATCTGTTATTTCTTTTTCGCCTGAATATTCACCAATTTTTAAAACGAGTTTTCCCGTTGGGATATATTCACTTGTTCTCCAACGATCTTCGCTTGGGATTCTTTTGGTTTTTTCTCTTAAATGAAAAGGGATCTCTATCCCCTTAATGTTTATTCTAATATACCCATTTATGTTTTCTGTTAAAGAATGACCTCTATATCTTAATAACTTAACCAAAGTATCCATTAGCCTTAAAGCTCTTTTTTTATCAGCAATATCATATCTGAAAGGGAGTGTTAATTTATTGAAATCAGCATAACGACCATTTTTTTTGAAATGTTCAAACTCTTCTATGGTATTTCTAGTCAAAATGTCTGGGTTTCGAAGTTTTGAGGGAACTTTCAAAGGGGCTTTAGGGTCATTTTCAATTTCATTGGTTAAAATTGTTAAGGGAGATTGATCGTAATTTACAAGACTATCATTTTCTCTAATTATTAACTCAATTTTATCTTTTCCATCAAAATAATTAGAGAGTTTTACAGCTTTAACAAGTTTCTTATGCTTTAATTTCATCCAATAACCACCTTTTGGATATGGAATATTCATATTTGTCAATATTTTCTGAAACCCAGTATTAGAAATGGCATATTTTTCTATTATTTTAGTTCTGGGTGTTTCCCAAACTAAATCATATAATTGTTTTCGAGATAAGATTACTTTTTTCATTTTTGATGGATATTTGAATTATGATTTATCGAGAAATTCATTTAGTAAAATGTTTTTATTGGAAATAAATTATAGGTACATTTAACTTTAATTTTTTATTGAAAAAAAATTGAATTAATTTCTTCAATAAAGCTATGATATTTACCGAAGACTCCAGAGTGAAAATTCCCTCGATTTTGCATCTAATTCAATTAGGTTACACCTATTTGTCTTTAAAAGATGCTGTTTGGGATGAAAGCACAAATATATTCACAGATGTTTTTAATGAACAACTAAAGGTAATTAACCCAGAGTTGTCTAAAAAGGAAATTCAAAAAGTATATGATGAAGTATCTCTATCATTAGAAAATGAAGATCTGGGTCGTGCTTTTTATAATAAGTTAATTGATCAGTCAGGTGTTAAATTGATTGACTTTGAAAACTTTGACAATAACTCATTTCATGTTGTAACAGAATTGCCTTACCAAAAAGATGATGAAACCTTCAGACCAGATATTATTCTGTTAATTAACGGAGTGCCTTTGGTGTTTATTGAAGTTAAAAAACCAAATAATAAAGATGGTATTTTAGCAGAGCATAGACGTATGAAAACACGTTTTCAAAATAAGAAGTTTCGGAAGTTTATAAATCTTACGCAACTGATGGTGTTTTCTAACAATATGAATTATAGTGATGATGACACTCAAATGTTGGAAGGTGCATTTTACAGCACAACCAATTATTACAAACCTATATTTAATTACTTCAGAGAAGAAAAAACCTTTGATTTAGACACTATTCTTCAACCAATTTCAGAAGATGAAGAAAATTTTGTTTTAAAAGATACTAATTTGTTGAGTATTAAAAATTCAAAAGAGTTTCTTTCAAATAAAAATCCAAATACTGCAACAAATAGTATTTCAACTTCATTATTTCAAAAAGAAAGATTGAAATTTATTTTACAATACGCATTCGCTTATGTGGAAGAGGAAAAAGGGTTAGAAAAACATATTATGCGTTACCCACAGTTGTTTGCAACCAAAGCAATTGAAGATACTCTGGAGAATGGTATTAAAAAAGGAATTATTTGGCATACACAAGGATCTGGAAAAACAGCGTTGGCTTATTTTAATGTAAAGCATTTGACTGATTATTATCAAAAGCAGCACATAATTCCGAAGTTTTACTTTATTGTTGACCGATTGGATTTATTAACGCAAGCGGCTAAAGAATTTAATGCACGTGGTTTAATAGTTCATAAAGTAAATAGCAGAGAAGAATTTAGTAGAGATATAAAATCTACCAAAGTAATTCATAATAGCTCTGGTAAGGCTGAAATTACAGTAGTTAATATTCAGAAGTTTCAAGATGATCCAGATGTTATAAAAAATAACGATTATAATTTAAGTGTTCAACGAGTATTTTTCTTAGATGAAGTTCATAGAAGTTATAATCCGAAAGGTAGTTTTTTAGCAAATTTAGAACTGGCAGATAAACATTCAGTAAAAATAGGGTTAACAGGTACTCCGTTGTTAGGTAAAGAGTACAATTCTAAAACCTTGTTTGGAGATTATATTCATAAATATTATTATAATCTTTCTATTAAAGATGGTTATACCTTACGTTTAATTCGTGAGGAAATTGAAACCAATTACAAGTTAACTTTACAAAAAGCACTTGAAGAGATTAAAATTTTACAAGGAAATGCTGATAAGAAAAGTGTATATGCACATCATAAGTTTGTAGAGCCTATGTTGGACTATATTGTAAAAGATATAGAACAAGCACGAATTGCTATGAACGACAATAGTATTGGTGGAATGGTGGTTTGTGACTCATCTGACCAAGCGAAGATGATGTTTGAAATTTTTCAAAACAAGTATGCTCCTAAAACTGAAATACTGTTAAATCAAGCAGCTGAAGAACCAGAAAGTTATGGAGCTAAAAAGAAAGAAGAAAGCAATGTAACTTCAGCACAAGTTATATTACATGATATTGGAACCAAACAAGACCGTAAAGATTGGGTTTCTAGTTTTAAATCTG
Organism: Lutibacter sp.; assembly: GCA_004195315.1. GTDB lineage: Bacteria > Bacteroidota > Bacteroidia > Flavobacteriales > Flavobacteriaceae > Lutibacter. The sequence continues at coordinate 4,121 of SDWL01000094.1, read as the reverse complement.
GAGATATAGATTTTCTTTTTGTGTACAATATGTTGCTTACTGGTTTTGATGCCAAACGTTTAAAAAAATTATACATAGGTCGTAAAATAAAATCTCATAATTTACTACAAACACTAACACGTGTTAATAGAACTTATAAAAAGCATAAATATGGTTATGTAGTTGATTTTGCTGATATTCAAAAAGAGTTTGATAAAACCAATCAAGATTATTTTAATGAATTACAATCTGAATTGGGTAATGAAATGGAACATTATTCCAATTTGTTTAAATCTTCCGAAGAAATAACTAAAGAAATAGAAGAAATTAAAGACATTCTTTTCAAATTCAACACAGAGAATGCAACGGTTTTTGGTGAGCAAATTTCAGAAATTAATGAACGTTCAGAAATAAGAGAATTAGCTAAAGCCTTAAACAATGCAAAAGAATTGTACAACCTAATTCGTTTGTCGGGTAACTTTGAATTGCTTGAAAAATTAGACTTCAGACAATTAACTGTTTTAGGAAGGTTAACAAATGAACGGTTGGCTTTAATAAACACAAAGGAAGCATTGGAAAACAATGTTGAAACAGAAAATATTTTGAATGCAGCATTGGAAGATGTTATTTTTGCTTTTACCAAAGTGAAGGAAGAAGAAATGGTGTTGGCTGATGCGTTAAAAAACACTTTACAGAAAACTCGTGAAATGTTAGGAGGTAATTTTGATCCTCGTGATCCTGTTTTTGTGTCTTTACGTGAAGAATTAGAGCGTTTATTTAAAAAGAAAAATTTAAGTGAGGTAACCAAAGAAGAAATGGAAGCCAACATTAAAGCGTTGAATGCTATTTACGATAAAGCAAAAAAACTAGAACGAGAAAATCAATTGTTAAAAGCTAAGTATGATTATGATGCTAAATATGCACGTATTCATAAACGTTTAATGGAGAAAAATCCGTTAACTGATAATGAGCGTAAATTATTTGAAGCCTTAAAAGGGTTGAAAACTGATGTAGATAAAGAAATTCTTCAAAATTCAAAAATATTAGAGAACGAGAGTTATGTAGAAAAAATGGTAATGCGATTGGTAGTAAATCAATTCAAAAATAAACAACATATTGATATTAATACTGCTGATGTAAAACGTATTAATCGTATTATAGTTAAAGAATATATAAACGAATACAACGGAAACGTTGCTTAGCCTCAATCTAAAAGTTGCTACTTTAAGTGATTTAATTCACTTAAAAGCATAACTATTAGTGAATACAATATAAAAATGTATATTTGTTAAAAAAAAGGAATATGTATAGGCGTACATTAAAAGATACTATTGAAAGCAAAATAAATAAAGGGAAAGCTATTATATTAGTTGGTCCAAGACAAGTAGGAAAAACAACTTTAATTAAAGATATAATTAACGATAAAAAGCATCTCTTTTTAGATGGAGACGATCCTACTGTAAGAAACTTGCTAAACAACCCTAATACAGAGCAAATTAAAAGTATTATAGGGGCTAATAAAATTATTTTTGTTGATGAAGCGCAAAGAATAGAGGGCATTGGATTAACGCTAAAAATTATAACCGATCAATTTAAAGACGTGCAGTTATTTGTAAGCGGTTCGTCATCTTTCGATTTATCTAGCGCACTAAACGAGCCGTTAACAGGAAGAAAATGGGAATATGAATTATATCCTATTAGTTGGGAAGAGTTTGAGGATAAGCATAATTATTTGGTTGCAGAACAGCAATTAGAAAATAGGCTATTATATGGGTTTTACCCTGATGTTTTAAATAATTCTGGTGAAGAAAAAGACCTTTTAAAACAATTAGTGAACAGTTATTTATATAGAGATATTTTGGCATACTCTAATATTAAAAAGCCAGAAGTGCTTGAAAAACTGGTTCAAGCCCTAGCTCTTCAACTAGGTAGCGAAGTAAATTATAATGAGTTGGCGCAAATAGTTGGCATAGATAAAAATACAGTTTCTAATTATATAGACATTCTTGAAAAAGGATATGTAGTTTTTAAACTCAACAGTTTTAGCAGGAACCTACGAAATGAAATCAAAAAAAACAAAAAAATATATTTCTACGATAATGGCGTTAGAAATATGGTATTAGGAAACTTTAATCCTTTAAACTTACGTCAAGATACGGGTGCTTTATGGGAAAATTTCTTAATAGCAGAAAGGTTAAAGCAAAACACCTATAAAAGCACAAATGCTAAAATGTATTTTTGGCGCACCAAACAACAACAAGAAGTAGATTTTGTTGAAGAACATAATGGAATTATTACAGGCTTTGAATTTAAGTGGAATGCAAAGAAAAAATTAAGATTACCCAAAACTTTTGTAAATGAATACAATGCAAAAGAAGTAATAATTGATAGAACAAATTTTAGAAAATTCGTAACAATATAAGTAACCCAAAAACAATGACCACAAACCAATTTGAAACCCAAACCAAAGCACTTATAGATGATTTAAAAAGCGTGTGTGCAAATTATGGTTTAGGAAATGATGGAAATGAATTTAAAATAATTACACAAGTTTTTTTATACAAGTTTTTAAATGATAAATATGTATATGAATTAAAACAACTGGATCCTGCTTTAGCAACCGCTGAAAATTTTGATGAAGCATTAAAAAAATATTCGGACGATGATTTAGAACTATTAGGAATGCAAATTAACGAGAACACCGCACAATTTGCACCTAAAAACTTATTATCTAGGTTGTTTGAACAACAAAACAAAGACAAGTTTGCTGATATTTTTGACCAAACGCTTTTAGATGTTGCCAGAGTTAATAATGACGTTTTCTCTGTATTAACACAAGGTGGTGAAAAAGTAGCATTGTTTGAAAACATAAGTAAATATGTAACCGATAATAGAGATGCTTTTTGTAAAGCATTGGTAAATAAGTTAGTTGGTTTTAGTTTTGAACATATTTTTACGCAGAAATTCGACTTTTTTGCAACTATTTTCGAGTATTTAATTAAAGATTACAATACCAATAGTGGCGGTAAATATGCCGAATATTTTACACCTCACGCAGTAGCTAAAATTATGGCTGCTTGTTTGGTAACTGATACCAATGTTGATAATGCAACTTGTTATGATCCAAGTGCAGGATCTGGAACCTTGTTAATGAATATAGCACACGCCATTGGGGAAGATAAATGTACCATTTACTCACAAGATATTTCTCAAAAATCATCGGCATTGCTACGTTTAAATCTTATTTTAAACAATTTGGTACATTCCATACAAAACATTATACAAGGTAATACCATTTTAAAACCGTACCATAAACAAGAAAACGGACAATTAGAACAGTTTGATTATATAGTTTCTAATCCGCCTTTTAAATTAGATTTTTCTGATTATTCAGCAGATTTAGATACCAAATCCAACGAAAAACGTTTTTTTGCAGGAATACCTAATATTCCTAAAAGTAAAAAGGACTCAATGGCTATTTATTTGCTGTTTATACAGCACATTATGCATAGTTTAACTGCTAAAGGAAAGGCAGCAATTGTAGTGCCAACAGGTTTTATTACCGCACAAAGTGGTATAGATAAAAAAATTAGACAAAAACTGGTTGAAAGTAAAATGTTGGCAGGTGTAGTAAGTATGCCAAGTAATATTTTTGCAACTACAGGTACCAACGTTAGTATTTTGTTTTTAGATAAAACCAATACCAAAGATGTTGTGTTAATAGATGCTTCTAATTTAGGGACCAAAGTAAAAGATGGTAAAAACCAAAAAACAGTATTATCTGTTGCCGAAGAAGACCAAATTATAACTATTTTTAATGCGAAAGAAGTAAAAGACGATTTCTCGGTAGTGGTTTCTTATGAAGAACTTAAAACAAAAAACTACAGTTTAAGTGCAGGACAATATTTTGAAGTTAAAATTGAATATAAGAAAGTTCTTAATTCAACCGCGCAGGCATTCAATAATCTTAGTTTTGCAGTACAGCATGAACAGTACGTGTTACAAACTGATTTTGTTATAGATGTACTGGACTTAAGAAAAGCATATCTTAAACTACAGGAGGCGAAACAAAAATGAGTAACTTATCCAATGAACATTTAATTGCCAAATACAAAGATGCTATCGACGGCTTGAAAGCATAT
>SDWL01000489.1 GCA_004195315.1 Lutibacter sp. | reverse complement strand
AGATGTGTATAAGAGACAGCCTCATTTTCAATAACTTTTTCAATTTCACCTCCCCAAGAACTTGGTACTCGTTCTTCAATCCATTCTCCTTCTCTTTCACCATCAGTATAAAAATTCATTTTAACTTCAGCTTTGCCTTTAGTTGAATTTATCTTACGATAATAATCAATAATTTTTCTTTTTAATATAGAAATTAACCAAGTTCGTTCACTTGCCAAACCATGAAAATTATCTTGAGCTTTTAATGCCGCAAAAAAAGTGTCTTGTATAATGTCTTTTGCTAAATCTTGATTGTTAATTCTACTAATGGTATAGTTGTACAAATAATCAGCATGAAGTTCTATCCACTTATTTGGATTTAATATATGTTTGTTAGTTGAAGGCATTAATTTTCAATGAATTTAAAGCTAAAATATATAATTAAAATTACTCTTCTACAATATATTGATTTATTATTCATAAAATTCACAGCCTTATTTTGTTATTCTAGCTTCTATAAAACCGAGAAAATATTTTTTTAATGACTTTTGTATTTATTTCGTGAATTTTCCAATGATGCTGAATAGCAGCTTTCTGTCAATTGGTTTTGTTAAATATGCATCAAAACCTTCTTTTATTGCTTCTTTTTTATCAGATTCCATGGCAAAGGCTGATAATGCAATTATGGGTAATGATGGCCTTTTCTTTTTTAGCTTTTTCATTGCTTCATTTCCGTCCATAATTGGCATTTTAATATCCATCAATACCAAATCAATTTCGGGATATTTATCAGATAAATCTACTGCTTTTTTTCCATTATCAGCTTCAATAATTTTGAAATTGGTTTTTGAAAATAATTCTTGAATATACATCATATTATACTCTTCGTCTTCAGCTACTAATATTGTTAACTCTTGATCTTTCACCTTTAATATTGGTTTTTGGTCTTCTATAACAGAAGTTATTAGTGATGTTTTTGCCTTTATATATGGTATGGTAAAATAAATGGTTGTTCCTTTATTATTTGAATCTAACCAAATTTCACCTTTAAATAATTCAATAAACTTTTTTGAAATTGCCAATCCAAGTCCAGTTCCTTGGAGTTTTTTTCTTAAATCTATATTTGCTTGAATAAATCTATCGAAAATTTTATCTTGAATACTTTCTTCAATCCCTACACCTGTATCTTTCACAAAAAATTTCAACTTATTTTCTAGAAGATTATATCCAAATTCAATACTTCCTTCATCGGTAAACTTAAATGCTGTCTCTTATACACATCT
>SDWL01000093.1 GCA_004195315.1 Lutibacter sp. | reverse complement strand
ATATAAAGATGGGAAAAGTGTTATTTTGGTAGGCCCACATTATGCAAATTGGGAATGGGTAATGAGTTTAGACTCTTTTGTAGCATATAATGGTTATGCTGCTTACACTAAAGTAAATAATCCTTATTTTAATAATAAAGTCTTAAAATCTAGAGAAAAGTTTGGCACTCATTTAATTCAAACTTCAAAAATAATTCCTAAAATTATTTACAATCAAAAAAACAACATTCAATCTATGTATGGATTGCTGAGCGATCAATCCCCACAACTTGTAAAGACTTTTTATTGGAGAGATTTTTTTGGGGTTAAAGTACCTGTTCATACAGGTGGGGAAATGCTTGCAAAAAAATACAATATGAATATTGTATATATGGATGTAAAAAAGGTAAAACGAGGTTATTATGAAACTACATTCAGTTTAATTACAAACGATGCTTCAAAACATGCTGATTACAAACTAACCGATATTTTTATTGACAAAGTTGAAAAACAGGTCCGCAAACAACCTGAATACTACTTTTGGACACATAAAAGATTTAAACATAAAGATAAAGCACCAAAAGAGTAATATTACTTTGCTAAATTAAACTTTGCACCAAATACATACATATTCTCTAAAAAAGTAAAACTCTGCGATGCAGAGTCGGTTTTATTTGCAGTAGTTCTAATATCACTCATATTTATATAACCAACTTTTAAATTAGATTGAATGAAAAAGTGTTTGAAAAAAGTAATATTTAAAGCAACGTGTGCTGAAATTCAATAACCAGATACATGAAATTCATCATATCGTTCTTTACCTAACAAAGTAGTATTTGTTCTTGGATATAATACACCAACTCCAACACCTTCAGTTAAATTTATATCAATATTTTTAATAGGGAATTCCAACCAATTATCAAGATTATCAAATCTACTAACCTCTACATTTATATAATTTAAACCATCAGTGTGTTCAAAAAGTAAAAAGTCTTCAGTTAGTACAATTTCATCATTAATATAAGTGCTATCAAAATCACCGCCCGTATTTATAGTTCCATCTATTGAAACTGTGAAATTGTCCTTAAAAAAATAACCTATTCTATAGTTTGTTTGTGGCATTGTAATCTCATCCAATTTAAAATAATAAATTCCAAAAGGTTTTGGCTTATCATCAGATTTTACATCTTGCAATGTGAAATTATAATCATCACCTTTAAAAGTAATATCAGATGCTGAAAAGTATCCTCTATTCCATCCCCAATATGCAAACATTTTGCCTTTGTTACTTTTTACATCTCTATAATCTTTTTCTAAATTCTCATATATTTCTTAAGAGAAAGAAATTGTAGTAGTAAGCAACAAAATTACAATTGAAAAAATTCTCATTAAAAATTATATAATATTTTTTATTTCAGAAATAAATCTTTGTGCAAGTGCATCAGCTGAATTTTGTGAGGTGCTCTCTGTATAAATTCTAATAATAGGTTCTGTATTTGATTTTCTAAGATGTACCCATTCCGTTTCAAAATTAATTTTCACACCATCAATTGTAATAACATCTTCGTTTTTATAAGAAGCTGCAACAGCTTTTAAAATTTCATCAACATTAATCTGAGGTGTTAATTCAATTTTATTTTTACTCATAAAATAGTTTGGATAGCCATCTCTTAATTGTTTACATGAAACTTTTAAATGTGCTAAATGCGATAAAAATAAGGCTACACCAACTAATGAATCTCTACCATAATGCGATTCTGGATAGATAATACCACCGTTTCCTTCACCCCCAATAATTGCATTTGTTTTTTTCATTAATTCAACAACATTCACCTCTCCAACTGCACTTGCCTGATAATCTCCACCATGTTTTTCAGTAACGTCTCTTAAAGCTCTAGATGATGATAAATTAGAAACTGTATTTCCTTTAGTTTTACCCAACACATAATCTGCACATGCAACCAAGGTATATTCTTCACCAAACATTGAACCATCTTCACAAACTAATGCTAGTCTATCTACATCAGGATCTACTACTATTCCTAAATCTGCTTTTTCTGTAACTACTAATTCTGAAATATCAGTTAAATGTTCTTTTAAAGGTTCTGGGTTGTGAGGAAATTCTCCGTTAGGCTCACAATATAACTCTACACATTCAACTCCTAATTTTTCTAATAACGCTGGAATCGCAATCCCTCCAGTTGAGTTTACTGCATCAACAACTACTTTAAAATTAGCTTTTTTTATTGCTTCAACATCAACCAATTTTAAAGCCAAAACTTCTTTAATGTGCTTATTAATATAATTTTGTTTTTTTATATATTTTCCTAAATCATCTACTTCAGAAAATATATAAGAATCGTTTTCTGCAATTTTCAAAACTTCTAGTCCATCTTCTGCATTTAAGAATTCTCCTTTATTATTCAATAATTTTAATGCATTCCATTGTTTTGGGTTATGACTTGCTGTGATAATAATTCCTCCATCAGCATTATCAAGTGTAACGGCAACTTCAACAGTTGGTGTTGTTGATAAACCTATATCAACTACATCTATTCCTAAACCTACCAATGTATTTCCTACCAAACTACTCACCATTTTACCTGAAATTCTAGCATCTCTACCTAAAATTACAGTTAATTTTTCTTTGCTCGTTTGATTTTTAAGCCACATACCATAAGCAGCAGCAAATCTAACAGTATCTATTGGTGTTAAATTTTCATTTACGTTTCCTCCAATTGTTCCTCTTATTCCTGAAATTGATTTTATTAATGACATTGTTTAAATTTAGTTGACAAATATAAATCTTATTGAATTAATAACGAAAAAAAAAGCTGTATCGTTTGATACAGCTTTTTTAATTTATTTGAAATGAGAATTTTATTTCCCTTCCATTTTTTTCTTTAATGCAGCTAAATCACCACCTAAATCACCAAGAGTAGTTTTATCAGCAGAATCAGCTTTTTTCTGAGCTACTTTAATATTTTTCTCTTCTTGTGCTTTAAATATTGATGTATGAGAAGCTACAACACGTCTAAATTCTTTGTTAAACTCTATAACTTTAAATTTATCAGTATCTCCTTTTGCTAACTTAGTACCATCTTCTTTAACTATAAAACGACTTGGAACAAATGCTTCAACTCCATCTTCTAATGAAACTATTAATCCTTTATCGCTCTTATCTTTAACAGTACCTTCATGAATTGAATCTATAGCAAATTTCACTTCATGTGAATCCCAAGGATTTTCAATAGTTTGTTTGTGTCCTAAATTTAATTTACGACCTTCTACATCTAATTCTAATACTTGAACTTCTAATTTATCACCTACAGCAGTAAAATCTGATGGATGTTTAATTTTCTTAGTCCAAGAAAGATCAGATATATATACTAAACCATCAATTCCTTCTTCTAATTCAACAAAAACACCAAAGTTAGTATAATTACGAACTGTACCTGTGTGAGTTGAACCAATTGGATATTTTTCAGCAATTGCAGTCCAAGGATCTGGATGTAATTGTTTAATACCTAAAGACATTTTTCTATCTTCTCTATCTAAAGTTAAAACTTGCGCTTCAACTTCGTCACCAACTTTTACAAAATCTTGTGCAGAACGTAAATGTGTTGACCAAGACATTTCAGATACATGAATTAAACCTTCTACACCTTGAGCTACTTCAATAAATGCTCCGTAATCTGCAAGTACTACTACTTTACCTTTTACTGCGTCACCTACTTTAATAGTTTGGTCTAATGCTTCCCAAGGGTGAGCATTTAATTGTTTTAATCCTAATTGAATTCTTGTTTTCTCATCATCAAAATCAAGAATTACAACATTTAATGTTTGATCTAATTCAACAACCTCGCTTGGATGGTTAATTCTAGACCATGATAAATCTGTAATGTGAACTAATCCGTCTACACCACCTAAATCAACAAACACACCGTAAGAAGTAATGTTTTTAACAACACCTTCTAATACTTGTCCTTTTTCTAATTTACCAATAATTTCTTTTTTCTGAATTTCAATATCAGCTTCAATAAGAGCTTTATGAGATACAACAACGTTTTTAAATTCGTGGTTGATTTTCACAACTTTGAATTCCATTGTTTTTTCTACATATTGATCGTAATCTCTAATTGGTTTCACATCAATTTGTGAACCTGGTAAGAATGCTTCAATTCCAAAAACATCTACAATCATACCTCCACGAGTTCTGCATTTAACGAAACCATTAACTACTTCACCTGTTTCATGTGCATTGTTTACACGCTCCCAAGCTTTAATTACTCTTGCTTTTTTATGAGATAATACTAATTGACCTGTACTATCTTCTCTTTTATCAACTAAAACCTCTACAACATCTCCAACTTTTAAACCTGGATTGTAACGAAATTCGTTTAAAGATATTACACCTTCTGATTTAGAATTAATGTCAATAATTGCTTCACGATCTGTTTTTCTAATTACAGTACCTTCAATTACTTCGCGTTCATTTACTAAACCTAATGTACCATCTAAAGCAGCTTCAAAAGCTATTAAGTTTTCTTCATCTACAGCTTCAATACCTTCTTCGAATTTGTGCCAGTCAAAACTTGCTAAAAATTCTTCAGGATTTACTACTTCAACTATTGGTGCTTCAACTTCTTCTTTAACTTCATCAACTACTATTGGAGTTTCAACCTCTTTTACAGTTTCTTCAGTTACTTCTGTTGGTTTTTCAGCTTTAGCTTTTGTAGTTTTTGCTTTTGCTGTTGTTTTTTTTACTTCAGTAGCTTCTACTTGCTCTTCAGTTTTTTTTGTTTCTTCAGACATATTTGCTGATGATTATTATTTGTATCTTATTGTTATTCAGATTTTTATACGATACTAACGCAAAGAGTTGATTTATATATTTTTCTCTTTATTTCCTTTTCAAATCTGTTCTCGTAAAAAGGAGTGCAAATTTAGTTATTTTATTTCAGTATAACAAAAAGAAAATGAAGCTTTTATCTGTGAAAATTAGTCAATCCAATTTTTGAAATCTTTTACACGTTCTCGACTTACAATAATTTCAGATTCTTTATATGATTGAAGTATTATTTTTAACCTACTATTTGAATAAGAAATAATGTCTTTTATGGCGTTGATATTGACAAAATATTTACGACTAACCCTAAAAAAAAATTCTGGCTGAAGCTTAGTTTCCAATTGTTCTAAAGTATCTTCTATTAAATAGCTTCTTTCATCAGTAGTATGAATATGTGTGGCTTTATCTTCACTATAGAAACACTCAATTGCTTCAATAGAAATCATTTTTAAATGCTGCCCAATTTTAACAATAAATCGTTTTTTATAATTCTTTTGCGTAGGAGAAATTAAATTTTTTATCTGTTCAAAATTTAAGTTCTGATGCAATTTATCAACATGAAAGTTTTTATATTTATTTATAGCATTTTCAAGCTCATCACTATCAATAGGTTTTAACAAATAATCTACACTGTTTAATTTGAAAGCTTTTAAAGCATATTCGTCATAAGCTGTGGTAAATATTATAGCACTTTTAATTTCAACCTCTTCAAATATTTCAAAAGATAAACCATCTGAAAGTTGAATATCTAAAAACAATAAATCAGGATGTTCATTACTATAAAACCAATTCACAGCCTCTTCAACTGAATGTAACATTGTAATAGGCTTTACTCCTATTTCATTTAACATTCTACTTAGCCTACGAGCGGCAGGTTTTTCGTCCTCTATAATTACTACTTTCATTTTAAGTTTAATGAATTAACTATTTAATCTTGTATAAGATTTAAGTGTTTTTTTCAACTTCTTACTCCCAAGAATCTCGTTTATCTTTGTCCATTAGTTCTTTTATCTTACGATCTTCCCAATCTTTCCCTAATAAAATTCCCATTCCAAACACATTAAAAGCGTGAAATAAAATTCCTATTCCCCAAAAAATTGCTGTATTGTAAGTTTGCCAATCCCATAAATCCTCATATTCTCCTCCAGAAAACATTCTTGATATTATTAAAAATGCATTTACCATTAAATAAACTGTAAAGTGAACATAAAAACCTTTTATTGCTTTTACTTTCTTTTTGGCTCTAATATATTTTTGTTCTTCAGTATAATTTTTATTTTCCATTGTTTTAAAATTTAATGTTTTTGTCATCATCCATTAACTCCTTAATTTTTCTATCCTCCCAACCTTTACCAAACAATAAATTATTTCCAAATACTCCAAATGCGTGAAATGCTAATCCAATTCCCCAACCAATCATAGGATACCAAAACCACCAACGATCTGGAGCTGTCATATAATTTATAAAAAATAGAAATGGAATAACTAAGCAGTACGATAGTAAATTTGCGTAAAATCCTTTAATATTATCTACTTTTTTCTTTGCTCTAATGTATTTATCTTCTTCTGTATAATGTGTTTTCATTTTTTTATTTTTTTAAATTATTTCTAAGTTCTATTCCCAATAGTGTTTATTATCTTCATTCATATATTCCTGTATTTTACGCTCTTCCCAGTTTCTTCCTAAAAATGGATTGTATGCGAATGCTTTAAATCCTTGAAATATTAAACCAATACCCCAACCCATTATTGGAAACCAAAACCAATGAAATTGTGGTACATATTTTAAATTTATAAATATTAAAAAAGGAATTACAATGCAATATGCTATTAAACTTGAATAAAACCCTTTTATTTCTTCAACGCGCTCTACAGCTCTTATATACTTGCTACTTTGTTGTGTATTTGATGTTTTCATTGTTTTAATTTTTTGAGTTAATAACGGTAATTTAACTATAAATTGGTTGGCTGATTTTTCAATCAATACCTTTTTTAATGTTATTAAATGATACCTTTCTTCTATATTTTTTAAACCAACTTTGGTTCCTTTTTCTAAAATAGTTTTAGGGTTAAAATTATTTGAAACTACTAAATAACCATTCTCTTCAGTAATTGTTACTTTTAGTGGATTTTCAACTGATACTACATTATGTTTTATGGCGTTTTCTAATAATAATTGTAACGATAATGGCAAAATTTTAAGTTCAGAATTAGAAGCTTTCTCAGGTATTTCAAATGTAACGGCATTCTCAAATCGCATTGTCAGCAATTCCATATAAGCTTTTGCGAAGTGTAACTCTTCATCTAATTCAATTAAATCTTTATTTTTTTGCTCTAAAACATATCTATAAACTTTTGAAAGTTTTGTTGTAAACTTTTCTGCTTGTTTAGGGTTTTCACCAATTAGCGATGTTAATACATTTAAACTGTTAAACAAAAAATGTGGATCAATCTGGCTTTTTAATGATTCATATTTGGCCGTTTCGGTTTTAGCTACAATTTGCTGCTCACTTACTTTTTTTTCAGTTAAAGCTTTGTAAAAAAATATGGCATGAAATATTAAACTAACCACTAAAGTAATTACCAACCCAAAAAGATAGTAAGATTTTGCATTAGTATCATTTAAAAAACTTTCAATTGGTTTCCCTAAAATTATAACAAGTGTTATAAATCTTAATAATGTAAGACCTATCATTGTTAAAGTAATTGATCCAAATGCACCAATTATTAACCTATTTTTTGAATGTTCTCTCCAAGAAAACTTATATTCTAAATAATAATAAAAATATGCATTCACAGTTGTTAAAACTACTGCATACATAAAATGCTGTCTCTTATACACATCT
>SDWL01000092.1 GCA_004195315.1 Lutibacter sp. | reverse complement strand
AATTTGCTTTTTTTTCGTCTTTATAAATCTTGAGGCGCAAGTTAACAAGGATACAATTGATCTGAAATATTTAGAAGATCAATTATATTTATCATTAACCTATAATATATTAACAGATAAACCTTCTACTATTGCTCAAAATGGATTTTCTGGTGGTATTTCATTGGGCTTCATTAAGGATATACCCTTAAATAAAAATAGAAATTTTGGTTTAGGAATTGGTTTTGGCTATACTTACAATGCTTATATACAAAATTTAAAAATTTCTAATGTTAATCAAGTAACTTTGTTTGAAACGGCTCAAAATAATAGTACAAATAGATTTGGTGTTAGTGCTGTGGAAATTCCAATTGAAATTAGATGGAGGAATTCAACACCTCAAAAATATAGATTTTGGAGAGTTTATGGAGGTGTAAAACTTGCATATGTAGTTTCAGCTAAAACAATTTATAAGGACGATGTAGAAAACTTAAAGACTAAAAATATATCAGAATTTAATAAAATTCAATATGGATTGACATTAGCTACAGGTTTTAGTACTTGGAATTTATATGTTTACTATGGTTTAAATTCTATTTTTAAAAATGTTGACTTTAATGGTGAAGATTTAGGTTTAAAAGATTTAAATGTGGGATTGATATTCTATATAATGTAGTATATACCATAAACTATAAACTGAGAAAGTATTCCAATTATATAACCTAAAAACACTTCACGTATAGTATGTGCTTGCAATTTTAATCTTGAAGTTGAAATTAAACCACTAAGTAAAAAGAATATTGATAATAATAAGATTAAATTTATTTTATAATGATAACTAAAATAAATCAGAAACCCTAGTAAGCCTCCAATTGCAGATGTATGTAAACTTATTTTAATTTTAAAATATAAAAATGCATACGTAAAAATTAATACCAAGCCATACCCAAAATAAAATAGCGATAAAATATCTACAACTGTAGATTTAAAGAGCCAATTACCTAGAATATAACAAATAGAAATAAATAGCAAAGTTGGAAATTTACGTTCTTCAATAGTTACCATATGATAGCTATCAATCATTTTAAACCGTTTTAGTAGAATTAAAAGAAATAGAGGGAAAACATAAGTTCCAATTAATATTACGGTTATAAATAGGTGTTCTTGAGGTTTAAATATGTATTCAGGAACCATGAGAAAATACAAAATTGAGCCAATGATTGGGAAATTTATGGGGTGAAAAAAGTAGGATATAAATTTAAAAAATTTCATTGATAATTTTAATAAGGACTTTTACTACATTTCTTTTCTTAATCTAGCCACAGGAATATCAAGTTGTTCTCTATATTTTGCAATAGTTCTTCTAGCTATAGGATAGCCTTTTTCTTTTAGAATAATTGCTAACTTGTCGTCAGTTAAGGGTTTCTTTTTTTCTTCTTCATTTATGACAGTTTCTAATATATTTTTTATTTCTCTTGTTGATACATCTTCTCCTTGGTCATTTTTCATTGATTCAGAGAAGAATACCTTTATTAACTTTGTACCATAAGGTGTAGATACATATTTGCTATTTGCAACTCGTGAAACGGTAGAAACATCCATATTAATTACATCAGCAATGTCTTTTAATATCATTGGTTTTAATTTTCGCTCATCACCAGTTAAAAAATATTCTTTTTGATGTTGAATAATAGCATTCATATTTAAAAATAATGTTTGTTGGCGCTGTTTTATAGCATCAATAAACCATTTTGCAGCATCTAGTTTTTGTTTGATAAACTGTACCGCTTCTTTTTGTGATTTTGATTTATCTGTAGTGTCTTTATATCCTTTTAATAAATTGTTGTATTCATTTGAAATATGAAGCTCAGGAGCATTTCTTGAGTTTAAAGTAAGTTCTAACTCTCCTTCAATAATTCTAACTGTAAAATCTGGAACAATTTGTTCAGCAATTTTATTGCTTCCTACAAATGAACCACCAGGTTTTGGATTTAATTTTTCAATTTGCTGAATTCCTTCTTTTAATTCATCTTCTGAAACGTGAAATTTTTGCAATAACTTATCATAATGTTTTTTAACAAAATGATCAAAAGATTGTTCTAAAATGTTAATAGCAAGTGTTCTGCTAGGTTTCTCTTTTTTACGTTTTAATTGAATTAATAAACATTCTTTTAAATTACGTGCACCAACACCCGCTGGGTCTAATTGCTGCACTAATTTAAGAAGTCTTTCTAATTCTTCTTCAGTGGTAAAAATATTTTGAGTAAAAGCTAAATCGTCTAAAATATCAACTAAATCTCTTCTGATATATCCACTGTCATCAATACTTCCAACTAAAAAATCTGTAATTATTTCTTCTTCTTCAGTAAGGCTATAAGTGTTTATTTGAGTTGTTAAATGTTGTGTAAATGAAGTGCCAGAAGCGTAAGGTATATGTTTATCCTCATCATCGGCAGAATAGTTGTTTGCCTGTGTTTTGTAATTAGGAATTTCATCGTCACTTAAATATTCATCAATATTTATATCATCAGTGTCAATATTTTCATTTCCAGTTTCATCATATTCATCTTCTGCTTCGTTATACTCATCATCATCATTATCATTTCCACTTTCTAATGCAGGATTTTCTTCCAATTCTTGCTTTAAACGTTGTTCAAATTCTTGTGTAGGTAACTGAATCATTTTCATCAACTGTATTTGTTGAGGAGATAATTTTTGTAATAATTTAAAGTTTAAACTTTGTTTAAGCATTGATTAGATTAAATATGACTTTGGTTAAAAATACAAAAAACTTAGTATATGTTATACTAAGTTTTCGAAATTTGTGAATTAAAATTCAGCGTTTTGTGGTGTACGTGGATAAGGAATTACGTCTCGTATATTTCCCATACCCGTTGTAAATTGAACTAAACGTTCAAAACCTAGTCCAAAACCACTATGTACAGCCGTTCCAAATTTACGAGTATCTAAATACCACCATAATTCATCTTCGTCAATATTTAATGCTGTAATTTTTTGTTTTAAAACATCTAAACGTTCTTCACGTTGACTTCCACCAACTATTTCACCAATTCCAGGGAATAAAACATCCATAGCTCTTACCGTTTTACCATCATCATTTAAACGCATATAAAATGCTTTAATACTGGCCGGATAATCAAATAAAATAACTGGACATTTAAAATGTTTTTCAACTAAAAAACGTTCGTGTTCACTTTGAAGATCTGCTCCCCATTCGTTAATGGGGTATTGAAATTTTTTCTTTTTGTTAGGCTTACAATTCCTTAAAATATCAATTGCTTCAGTATAACTAACACGTTTAAAGTTATTTTCAACAACAAAATTCAACTTTTCTAACAAAGTCATTTCATTACGTTCAATAGCGGGTTTAGATTTATCTTCATCAGTTAATCTAGTATCTAAAAAGGCCAAATCGTCTTTACAATTAACTAAAACATAAGAAATAACCGATTTAATAAAATCTTCAGCTAAATCCATATTGTCATCTAAATTATTAAAGGCAACTTCTGGTTCAATCATCCAAAATTCAGATAAGTGACGTGTAGTATTTGAATTTTCAGCTCTAAAAGTTGGGCCAAAAGTGTACACTTTACCTAAAGCCATTGCATAGGTTTCAGCTTCTAATTGCCCTGAAACTGTTAGGCTTGTTGTTTTTCCGAAGAATTCTTTAGAACGATCAATACTTCCGTCTTCAGTTTTAGGAAGTTTTTCAGCATCAAGGGTTGTAACGTTAAACATTTCACCTGCACCTTCAGCATCAGAACCTGTAATTATTGGTGCATGAAAATTATAAAACCCTTTCTCAATAAAATATTTATGAACGGCAAATGACAATGCAGAACGTAAACGCATTACTGCACTAAATGTATTTGTTCTTATACGTAAGTGAGCGTTTTCACGTAAAAACTCAAAACTATGTTTTTTTGGTTGTATAGGATATTCTTCAGGGTTACAATCTCCTAAAATTTCTATTTCAGAAACTTTAAGTTCAACATTTTGCCCTTTTCCTTGGCTTTCAATTAATGTTCCTTTGACTGAAACTGCAGCACCTGTTGTAATGCGTTTTAAAATACTTTCATCTGTGTTTTCAAAATCTACAACACATTGAATATTATTTATAGTTGAACCATCATTTAAAGCAATAAAACGGTTTGCTCTAAATGTTCTAACCCAACCTTTTAAAGTTACTTCTTGTAAAAATTTATCTGAACTTAAAAGTTCAGCTACATTAGTTCTTTTCATTTTTTAAATTTTAAGAGTTGCAAAGATACATGAACAATTGATAATTGACAATTGATAATTAAGATTGAAATAGTTTAAAAAGTTAACTTTTATTTATCAATATTATCATCTTTAGTAGTCAAAATATCAAGTGTTGGTTCTTTAAAAATTTCTTTGTTTGCTATGCTTTTTTCTAACGAAAGTAATAAAGAAGGTAGCAGTAATAAATTAGATGCCATTGCAAGTAATAATGTAACAGAAACCAAGCCACCTAAAGCTATGGTACCACCAAAACTAGAAACTGTGAATACTAAAAACCCGAAAAATAAAACTATTGAAGTATAAAACATACTTACACCAGTTTCACGCAACGCATTATATACAGATTGTTTAATTCGCCAATTATTAGCTTTTAATTCTTGGCGGTATTTTGCTAAAAAGTGAATGGTATCATCAACCGAAATTCCAAAAGCAATACTAAAAACTAAAATTGTAGAAGGCTTTATAGGAATTCCTAAATAGCCCATTAACCCTGCTGTTATTAGCAGTGGAAAAATATTTGGTATTAATGAGATTAATATCATTCTGAATGAACGAAATAGGAAAGCCATAAAAATAGCAATCAATAAAATGGCTAAAGAAAGCGAAATCATTAAGTTGTGAATTAAAAAGTTGGTTCCTTTTAAAAACACTAAGGCTTTACCAGTCATAGTTACGTTATAGTCTTCTATAGGAAATTCTTTATCTATTTTTTGTTGTAACCTTTCTTCAATAAGTTCCATTTTATCGGTTCCAATATCTTTCATAAATGTTGTAATACGAGCATATTGACCAGTAGAATCAACAAAATTATCCATTAAATTATCGTTAGAAGTAGAGTTTTTAGTGTATGATAAAATCCAATTTTTTTCTTGATTAGTTGGAAGTTGATAATATTTTGGATTTCCACCATAAAACGCTTGTTTTGAATATTTAACTAAATTTAAAACTGAAATTGATTTAGAAAGTTGGGGTATTTCATCAATAGTTTCATTAAGCTCATTCATACGCTTAAGTGTAGAAAGTTTCATAACACCTTTTTCAGATTTTGTATCAATAATAATTTCTAAAGGCATAATTCCACCAAATTCCTCTTCAAAAAAGATAATATCTTTAAAGAATTCTTCTCCTTGAGGCATGTCTTCAATAATACTTCCAGAAACTTTAATCATATACACTCCATTAATACTTACAATCATTAAAATAATTGTTGCGATATATACTGAAATTCTATGATTTCTAACAATAGATTCCATCCATTTAACTATGGCATCAATCCATTTTCGTTCCAAATGTTTTAAGTGTTTTTCCTTTGGTAAAGGCATAAAACTATACATAATTGGTATTATAAATAACGCCAAAATAAATATTCCTAAAATATTTATTGAAGCAATAGTACCAAACTCTCTTAAAAGTTGACTTTTAGTAAAAATAAATGTAGCAAAACCCGATGCTGTAGTAACATTGGTCATTAAAGTTGCATTTCCAACTTTTGAAATAACACGTTGTAATGATTTTGCTTGATTTCCGTGTTTTTTTATTTCTTGCTGGTATTTATTTATTAAAAATATGGCGTTTGGTACTCCAATAACAATAATTAAAGGAGGTATTAGTGCCATTAAAACGGTTATTTCATATCTAAACAAACCTATTATTCCAAATGCCCAAATTACACCAATACTCACAACTAAAAGTGTTATAAATGTTGCTCTGATTGAACGGAAGAAGAAAAAGAAAATCAATGCAGTAACACCTAAAGCTAAACTAACAAAAAGACCAATTTCATCAATAATATTTTTAGCATTCATGGTGCGTATGTATGGCATACCAGAAACTCTAATATTTATGTTGTGGTCTTTTTCAAACTGTTCAATAGTAGGATTTAACACATTTAAAACAAAATCTTTACGCGCAGTTGTATTTACAATTTCCTTCTTTAAATACACTACGGTTCTAATAGTCCCAGACTTTTTATTGAATAAAAAATTATCGAAAAAAGGAAGATTTTCAAAAAGTTCAGTTTTTATTTTTAAAACGTCCTCAATGGTTTCAGGGATTTTATTATAAAGTGGTTCTAAATCAAACCTCTGATCTTTTGTGTTTTTCTTTAATTTTTTAATATCTCCAACAGCTATTGTAAAATCTACTTCAGAAATACTATCTAATTGTTTTGATAGGCTATTCCAAGCATTAAATTTTTTAGGTGTAAAAATTGTTGAATCACTTGCAGCTAAAATTATTAGATTACCTTCTTCACCAAAAAGCTCTAAAAACTTGTCATATTCAATATTAATTTTGTGATTTTCCGGTAATAAATTAGCCTCAGTATTAGAAAAACGCATATACTGCATTTGTGAAGCCAAAAAGCATGTAAAAGCTGCTATTAATATAAGTATAGTATATCTTCTAGTCAATATTACTCTAGAAACCTGAGTCCAAAAATTCATTCAAATATTTTTTGCAAAGTTATAAAAATAGTTGAGCTTTTAAGATGTAGCTTCTTAAAATCCTAATCTTAACTTGTAGGTTAATTTTAAAGCTAAATTATCACTCCATTCAGGATTTTTATATGCTCCATATCTATAAAAAGCACTCAGTCCAAATCCTTTAAAAAGACTGTTAAATTCTAAGCCACTTTCTATATAACCTTTTTTTAAGCTTTTAAATTCTAAACCATTTTGGTAAGATGAGTTCTCAATATCTCCAATTGCTACTCTAGTAACCAACGTTAATTGTGGTTTAAATTTTGTGGTTATTTTAAATGACGTTATTTCGTGTTTTAAATGAACTGCCATAAATTTATCTGAGATAAACTCATTGTATCCCATGGTCTCAAAGCTGTTTTTACCTGCAAGTGTTACACGTTTTTTCCATGGGTTTTTAAATGTATAATTTGGTGTTGAATTGTAAAGGTGTGAAATTGGAGCATCGCCAAAAACAATTCCTCCTTCTGCTAAAATGTGAGTTGTTGCTTTTCTAAGTCGTTTAATTTTATGTAAAACCCTAAAGTTTATTTGTGTAAAATCAAAATCACTTTCCAACACATTTTCAAAACTTTTGGTAAGTTGAAACGTAAATTGAGGGAATTCATTTCTAATAGTTAATTTTCCTATTGGGGAATTCATATATTCACTTTTAGGATTGTATTGTAAACCCAAAGTTGCAGTTGTTAATTTATACTCTGATAAATTTTTAATTGGAGATATAAACTGATATTCAAATAAAGGTTTGTAATCACCAGAATTTAATTGAAGTTTAGCTTCTAAATTTGGTTGTAAATCATGTTTTAAATATGCACTTACTGTTTTATAATTATAGAATTTACTAACATTTAAATTTCGGGGATTTATAGGTGAAAAAGAGGTGTTTTCAGCAATAAAATCTAATGAAGAAGCTTCTTTTATGTCTGTCTCTTATACACATCT
>SDWL01000488.1 GCA_004195315.1 Lutibacter sp. | reverse complement strand
AAATAAGTTGGCCCACTTTTTAATTCACTCATTGGGTTAGTGTTATTATAAAAAAGAGACTTTCTAAAAAGTAAATAAAATTCCTCTTTTTAGATAGCCTCTTTTAAAATTGATAGAGTGTAAGTTCTAATTTGCTCTTTTAGCAGTTATTTCAACTATTTTAATAATTACGTCTGTTGCTAATTGCATAGATTCAGCCGCAACATACTCGTAACGTCCATGAAAATTATGACCTCCTGCAAAAATATTAGGGCAAGGTAAACCTTTGTAGGATAGTTGAGATCCATCAGTACCACCTCTAATAGCTTTAATTAAAGGTTTAATATTCAATTGTTTCATTGCTTCTTCAGCAATATCAACAATATGCATAACAGGTTCAATTTTCTCTCTCATGTTGAAATATTGGTCATTAATTTCAACTTCAATAATATCACTTCCCAATTTTTTATTCAAATCATCAGCTACTTTTTTAAATAACACTTTACGTTCTTCAAATAATTTTAAATCGTGATCTCTAATAATGTATTCAAGTTCGGTTTTTTCAACTTCACCATTCATTCCATGTAAATGAAAGAAGCCTTCATAGCCATCAGTTCTTTCAGGAACTTCATTAACAGGTAAAGCTGCAATAAAATCACTTGCAATTAACATAGAATTAATCATTTTCCCTTTTGCATAACCAGGATGTACAATTTTTCCGTTTATAGTAACTTTAGCACCTGCAGCATTAAAATTTTCATATTCTAATTCCCCAACCTGACTTCCATCCATTGTGTAAGCCCATTCTGCACCAAATTTTTCAACATCAAACATATGTGCTCCTTTACCAACTTCTTCATCGGGTGTAAAAGCGATTCTGATTTTTCCGTGTTTAATTTCTGGGTGGTTTATTAAATGTTCCATTGCTGAAACTATTTCTGCGATACCTGCTTTATCATCAGCTCCCAACAGCGTAGAACCATCAGTTGTGATTAATGTTTGTCCTTTATACAATAACAAATCATCAAAATAACTTGGAGATAGAACAATGTTTTCTTCTTTGTTCAAAACAATATCTTCACCATTATAATTAGGGTGAAATTGTGGTTTTACATTTGTTCCTGTATAATCTGGACTTGTGTCCATATGCGCTAGAAACCCAATAGTTGGAACTTTAAAATCTACATTGGAAGGAAGTGTTGCCATTATATAACAATTATCATCTAATGTAACTTCATCCATTCCAATTTCTTTTAATTCTTCAACCAAAATATGTGCTAAATTCCATTGCTTTTCAGTACTTGGAAAATCAGCGTTATTTGAATCTGATTGTGTATCTACCTGTCTCTTATACACATCT
>SDWL01000091.1 GCA_004195315.1 Lutibacter sp. | reverse complement strand
AGATGTGTATAAGAGACAGGTTTAATTCTTCAAATAAATTTTGAATCATTGTTGAAACAATCCTATTTGTTACTCCTTTATTTGTTAATTTTTCAGTTGAAGGATACACCGGTTGCATAACCGATTGTAATTTTTTTTGATAACTTGAAACCAACTCAATTTCTGGGTGTGGCATTGAAAACATCCCATTAAAATAAGTTGTTTTACCAAAAATCACATAAGGAATATTGGTTTTAATCGCATCTTTAATCCATTTTACACCACGAAACCAAACCAACTCCAAAGAGCCAGTTTCATCAACAAAAGTAGCTACTAGCCTGCTTCCTCTTTTTTGCTGTATCGTTTTAATGCTTATGATTTTTCCAACAATTTGAATTTCAGATGAATTCTCTTGCAACTGATTAATCTTCAAAAATTGAGATCTATCAATATATCTATTCGGAAAAAAATTAAGCAAATCACTAAAGGTATGAATCCCTAGCTCAGTCTTTAACAAATCTGCTCTACTAGGTCCAACACCTTTTAAATATGAAATAGAAGTATTTAGATTGTACAATTACATTTTTTTTATTAAAACACGAAGGTAATAATTCAAATAGTAACAAACAATTATTGCCGTTTATTGTATCATTAATATGTGTAAAACGAAACAATCTCATAATTATAACAACAAAGCAACAGATTCCTTCGATTTAGAAACTCCTCGAAATGAAGTTTTTACATTTCTAAAAATCAACTAATTATAAACACATTTCTAAATAACTAATTTCGTATATTTGCCACCTTAAATTTTGACATGAGATTACACAGAAACCTAGTATATACAGTTATTGCTTCTATGAGGCTTATTTTTAATGATGAAGAATATGCCGATAAAGTTGTTGAAAAAGCTTTAAAAAAAGACAAACGTTGGGGAGCAAGAGATAGAAAATTTGTTGCTGAAACTATTTATGAAATGGTTCGCTGGAAGCGTTTATATAATGAAATTGCAGGAACTAAATATCATTATACTAATGAAAATGTATGGAAAAACTTTGCTGTTTTTGCCATATTAAAAGGTTATAAATTACCTGATTGGAATCAATTACAAGGTGTTCCTGAAAGAAGAATTAAAGGTAAATTTGATGAACTTCAAAAACAACGTGTTTTTAAAGAATCTATTCCAGATTGGTTAGATGAATTAGCCGTTAAAGAATTAGGAGAAAAACAATGGACAAAAGAAATTGAAGCTTTAAACGTGCAAGCAAGCGTTATTTTAAGAGCTAACACCCTTAATGCCAGTAAATTATCCTTAAGAAAAAAATTATCTGAAGAAGGCATTGAAACTGAATTTATTCCTGGGCACCCTGACGCTTTAAAGTTAGTTGAGCGTACAAATGTTTTTGTAACTCAGTGTTTTAAAGATGGCTTATTTGAAGTTCAAGATGCATCCTCTCAATTAGTTGCTGAATATTTAGATGTAAAACCAGGTATGAAAGTGATTGATACTTGTGCCGGAGCTGGTGGTAAAACGTTACATTTAGCTGCTTTAATGGAAAATAAAGGTCAACTGATTGCTACAGATATTTACGAAAGTAAATTAAGAAAACTAAAAATTCGTGCGCGTAGAGCTGGTGTTCATAATGTGACTACAAAACCTATTGATTCTTCTAAAGTAATGAAGAAAATGAAAGGAACTGCTGATAGAGTTTTAATTGATGCGCCTTGTAGTGGAATTGGGGTTTTAAGACGTAATCCCGACAGTAAATGGAAATTACAACCTGAATTTGTTGATAATATTAAGAAAACACAAGCTGAAATTTTAGAAAACTATTCGCAATTGGTTAAAGTTGGAGGAAAATTAGTGTATGCTACTTGCTCTATTTTACCATCAGAAAACGAAAATCAAGTACAACTATTTTTAAAAAACCATCCAGAATTTAAATTTGTAAAAGAAAAAAAGGTTTCTGTTTATAAATCTGGTTTTGACGGATTTTATATGGCTTTGATTGAGAAGGTTAGTTAAATTGCTCTTATTAATTTCTACTAATCATTACTAAACCTATAAAAAACACCACTTTTAAACTATTTTTAAAGTGGTGTTTTTTATAGGTTAAATATGGTTACCCAAATTTAGAATAATTGACCGCTAGTTAATCATTAATTATCTGTATCTAAATGATTTGAGATACCATCATGATATTAACTAAACTATT
Organism: Lutibacter sp.; assembly: GCA_004195315.1. Lineage (GTDB taxonomy): Bacteria > Bacteroidota > Bacteroidia > Flavobacteriales > Flavobacteriaceae > Lutibacter. Next base: position 5,537 of record SDWL01000091.1, on the reverse strand, counting down.
GAGCCTGTCACCTAAAATTTCTTTTCCAAACTTTTTAGGATAAATTGCAATCTTCTTTTTGTATTGGACTATCTGCCTTCAAATAAATCATAATCAGTATCTAAAAATCTATTTTAGATTGATGAATTTTCACCTTTAAACTATCCTGTTATATTTTCTAGATTTTCACCAATTTTTAAATGGGGTTTTCATTAACATAGAGTTGTAATATTTTACTTGTCCTGTTACTTCTTCTCCTAGCCATGATGGCTTATTAAAAATTGTATCTTCCGATGGTAATTCAATTTCTGCGACAGTCAATCCTTCATTTTCTCCATAAAATTCATCAACTTCGTAGATTAAAGATGAACCTTCTGGAACTATAAAACGGGTTTTATCAATTACACCTGATTCACAAATTGCCATTAGTTCATTGGCTTCATTAAGAGTTATCTCTTTTTCCCATTCATACCTTGAAACGCCACTTTTATTACCAATTCCTTTTATTGTAAGATAACCTTTATCTCCTTTAATACGAACACGAACAGTTCTTTCTGGAACGGTTGATAGAAATCCTTGTACAATCTTTATTTTTTTGGTTGAAAATTTTTTGTAATCGCCTTTCACTAAAAATTTTCGTTCTATTTCTTGTGCCATTGTTAATTTGCTAATGGTTTATTAATCCGATCTATTACTCTTCTAATTGTTTGTAAATAGTTAATGTTTTCAACACCTTCTAATTTAAAATCTCCTATTGTTTTTTAATATCATCAATTTCAGTTTCATTTATCAAAACATTTCCAACTTCGCATAATGTATTATTTACCATATACCAAAAACATTGTTTACGAATATGAACTTCTTGTGAATCTGGTTGAACATCTATCATTGCTAAAAATTCTTCAACGGTATAAGTTGCTTTTGTAAATTCAGGTATTTTAACTGAAATGCAGGAAATGCATCTTTCAGTAAAATTTCTTTAGCAATAGAAAATTCACCTTTCATTAAAGGATTTAATTATTCTAAACCATCTACTGTTTATACGTAGGTTTTGATATAAATTTTGCCTTCACGTAATTTGGTATTGTTACTATCATTTTTTTTGACAAGATATAAATTTCTTTTGATTCTCTTTCCAAGATTTTTCAAGAATAAGAACTTATATAAATATTAATAACCCTTTTATAATAAACCCAATTGAAGTAAGCATAAATGGAGGTAATTAAGTAACTGCGATTTTATTAAGCAAATATGTTGATCCCTTAATAACATAAACAGATAAAAAAGAACCAATAATTAGTACAAGATTTCGAAGTTTTTCATAAATATTTTCAACTTTTTATTCTAATATTAACATATTCAAACAGATAATTAGCATCAATAAATCTAATTAAATTATAAAAATACTCTTCAGTTTTAAAATTCATTTATATGATTAAGAATATACACGAATTTTAAATTTCAGAGTTCCTAATTCTTAGGTTTTAAAACAATTTAGATCTTTTTATTGGTGCAAATCACTTTATTAATTTAGGGCAAAAACGTTGTAATTAATCTAATATTTTTATAAATTTGCACACTTCTAAAATAATATTTTACCACAAAAATATAACGTGAATTTTCACATATAAATTACCCAGTTAATTGGGAAACAATATGAAACAAAGAATTTTAATTGTTAATAGTGGCGGTGATTGCCCTGGAATGAACGCCGTAATAAGAGCCATTGTAAAGCGCTCTTATCAAGAATCTAATTGGGAAATTATAGGAAGTATTAATGGGTTTGATGGTATTTTATCAGAACCTCTTGAAATAATGCCACTTACAAAAAAACAAGTTGAAGGAATTCACACTCAAGGAGGAACTATTTTAACAACAAACAATAAACGTAATCCATTTAGCTACCCTGTAAAACAAGCTGATGGTTCCATAAAAAATGAAGATGTTACTGATAAATTAATTTACAATCTTAAAGTTTTTGGTTTTGATGCTGTAATTCATATTGGAGGAAATGAATCTCATAAAATTTCTCTTAAATTATCTCAAAAAGGAGTAAATATTGTTGGAATTCCAAAAACTATAAACAACGATTTAGCTATTACCGATTATTCCTTTGGGTTTCAAACAGCTGCACAAGTAGCAACTGAAGCTGTAGATAAATTAATAACTACTGCAAGATCACACAATCGAGTTTTAATTTTGGAAGTTATGGGTAGAGATGCCGGCTGGATAGCCTTACATGCAGCAATTGCAGGTGGTGCCAATGTTTGTTTAATTCCAGAAATTCCATTTAATATGGATAAGGTTGTAAAAAAGTTAACTTCAAAGTATTCAAATTATGGTCGTGGCTATGCAAATATTGTAGTTGCAGAAGGTGCACATTTTAAAGACGAAAAAGGTAAAATTATACAAGGAAGTATTGCTGGAAAAATTGCAACAAAATTAAAGGAAATAAACTTCGAAGCTGATGTTAGAGAAACTATTCTTGGTCATTTACAACGTGGAGGAACTCCAATAGCATTTGATCGTATTTTAGCAACTGAATTAGGAGTTAAGGCATTTGAATTGGTGAAAGGTAAGAAATTTGGAACCATAGCAGTTCATCAAAATTCAAAATTAACACATATAAATTTAAATAAGGTAATTGACCAATACAATAAAGTTGATTTATCACATAATTTAATTCACACTGCTAAAGGAATAGGCATTAGTTTTGGTGATTAGTAGTTATTAAAAAAAAGACATAGTATAAAATTATATAGGTAACAATGAAGAAAAAAGCATTAGTATTAACAGGTGGAGGCGATTGCCCAGGATTAAATGCAGTTATAAGAGGAATCGTAAAACGTGCTGCTCAAACAGAAGATTGGGAGGTAGTTGGTAGTATACAATCGTTTGATGGTGTTTTACGTGAACCTACTGAAATAATTGAGTTAAGCGAAAAAGTAGTTTCTGGGATTCACTATCAAGGAGGCACAATATTAGGTACTACTACTAAAGGAGGTCCTTTAGCTTGGCCTGTTAAAGAAAATGATGGTACTTGGTCTTTTATAGACCGCTCAGACGAAATGATTCGTAAATTAAAACATCTAGGAATTGATGCTGTGATAAGCATTGGTGGAGATGGTTCTCAACGAATTTCTCAAACTCTTTTTGAAAAAGGATTGAATATTATAGGTGTTCCTAAAACTATTGACAACGATTTATCAGCAACCGATTATACTTTTGGATATCAAACAGCTGTGCAAATTGCTACTGAAGCTGTAGATAGATTGGTAACTACAGCAGCATCGCATAACCGTGTAATTATACTTGAAGTTATGGGAAGAGATGCTGGTTGGATTGCTTTAAGTTCTGCCATTGCTGGCGGTGCAGAAGTTTGCTTAATACCTGAAATCCCTTATGATATAAATAACGTGCTTAAAGTTATTAATAAACGCTTCAAAAAAGGTAAAGGGCATGTAATTATTGTTATTGCAGAAGGTGCTAAACCCAAAGATGGGGATGTTTTATCTCAACAAAGTACTGAAGTTGGTAATGCTAATTTGAAATTAGGTGGTGTTGCTCATAAATTATTGATAGATTTAAAAGCTGCTGGTTGTGATGCAGATATGAGAGAAACTGTACTTGGACATTTACAACGTGGTGGTGTGCCAATTGCTTTTGATCGTATTTTAGCTACTCAATTTGGTGTAAAAGCAATGGAATTAGCCCTTGAAGGAAACTATGGTAAAATGGTAGCTTATCAACACCCAAGCATTGTAGCTGTTCCTTTCTTGGAAGCTATTAGCAAATACAATATTGTGAAACCAGATTCGTCCTTAGTAAACACTGCTAGAGGAATTGGGATGTCTTTTGGAGATAAATAATATTAAGATAGGTAATTTACTGAAAAATAGTTGATAGATTTTATAACAACAATTTGTATTATAGGGTCTTTAATTTGAAGAGGAAAAATACTCTCGTGAAGACCAACATATAAGCAATATAGTAAAAAAGCAGTTCATTTCAGACTGCCTTTTTCATTTTTACTATTTACCTTAGTACTAAAGAAAACCCAATTACTATTTTAAAAACTTTATAATATTTGATGTAATTTATTCTGTTCTTTATTGTTAGTTCTAGGTGTATGTCTAAATATTTTTTTGACAAAAACCCCCTTCTAGACCTACATACAACTTACTGGAGAGGAATTTTGGAGTAATACTTTTTAAAGGTGTTTGTACCAAAGAGAATCTATTAAAATAATTTATAAAAACAGAAACTAACATTTTCAATGCATAAGCGTTTGATTTTGTTTTTTAACCTTAACTTTTATTCAGTAATTCACACCTAAAACAACGTTATTTGTCTATCTTCTTCAGACTTTGATTCTTCATCAGGCTTAATAGAATTTTCATTTAAAACTATGGAATTTTCATCTATCACCTCTTCATCATTTACCTCAACTTCCTCAATAACAGAAGGCTCATAAGGCAATGGTAATAACATATTAACTTGTTTAATTTTATCAATAGTTAACTGATTACCAAGCGCTTTAATTCCTTTTATTGCAATAAACTCCTCAAAATTCACTTCAATAGGTTCAATACTACGTTTAGAAAATACAACCTCAGCCATTGGTCTATAATCAGTAGTTACAATTTCTAATTGTGATTTAGGATGATCAGAAATGAAGGTTTCTTCTTTATTTGGATTGTCAATCATAAATCGTTTTATGAAATACTTTTCTTTTTCACCATCAAAATAAATTACTGATATTGGTTTTGCTGGTATCCATTTTTCTAACACAATCATATCAGCATCAAAATGTGTAGTTAATTCTGGTTTTATAGTTTTAACAATTCCTTTTTGATTGATAATTAGCAATCTATCTTCACCACTAAATTCACCTAACAGCTCACCTCTACTATCAACATTTAACTTACGTACAGTTTCATCAAACCAAATTTTACGAGGTTTTAATGTTGAAACTCCTTCTGATTTTAATTCAATTTTTTTTATAGCATATTTTGAAACGATGTTCCCTTTAGAACTTCTTCCTTTAATTGCTAAATCTGAGAAATCTATATCCCATTTCAATTTTTTAATACTTCCAACTGCTCGTAAGTTAACAGTTATAGTTTCAGCTTCACCATTAGGGTTCACAGTAAAATAAAGCACAATTGAAGCTTTCGTTCCAGCTGTTAAAACATATTCTTTATCGCGAGTTACTCCAGTAACATTAAAACGCTTCATGTAACTTGGTCCATTTCTACCGTCACGATAAATCATATTATAAACAGTGCGCTTGTCATTCTTTTTAAACACCGCAATATGAATAATATCTTTTCCTACAAATGTTTTAGCATCTACTTTTGTAATTAGCATAGCTCCATCTTTCCTAAACACAATTACATCATCAATATCTGCACAATCATCAACGTATTCATCTCGCTTTAAGGATGTTCCCACAAAACCTTCTTCTCTATTTACATATAGTTTAGTGTTACGCATAACTACTTTTGTAGCAACTATATCATCAAACAAACGAATTTCAGTTTTACGTTGTTTTCCTT
>SDWL01000090.1 GCA_004195315.1 Lutibacter sp. | reverse complement strand
CGGAAATAGCATTATGACAAAAAGAACCAGTTTTATATATTGCATCTTAAACTGGAACTTAAATAGTTCCTCATATTTCACTCTTCGATCTATTTTTGTAAGGTCTCGAAGTGTTTCAGGGTTATGAACAATTTTTAATAATTAGTTCATTTTTTTCACCTTGATTGATACTCTGTTTTCTGTTATTTTTGTACTTAGTAGCTATTTCTTCATAAGTAATATTCAAAGGCAATATATAATTTATTCGCTTTGTTGCATTTCTAAAACTCAAATCATTCCCAGAATTAAACTGAGTAGTAATTTTCTTAAACTTTTTTGGAATGGAATTTATAAATTCTTGCAATAAAATAGGATCAATTTTATTTTTAGAAAACACTCCTAATTGCTGTGTCCAAACTGGTGGATATATATATTTAATAAAAATTTTACTTCTCCAAGGTAACGGCATAACAGCTTCATAATCATTTAAAACCAACACACCCCAATTATCTGCAATTATATCTAAATACCAACTATATGCATAAATACGAGAATTCATCGCTAATTTAATACAATTATTGTACTTCAAATGGTCTATTTGATCTCTTTTAAAATAACAAATCATACATAGTTTAGTCTAAAACTGTAGCTTTATAAATAGTACTCCAACCTTTCCAAGATTCATTTTCACTTAAAGTTTCATTATGAAACAATGTAATAAAAGTCCCATTTACTTCTTTAACAGCTGCTTTTAACTCTAAAATTTTTTGTAAACTTTGCTGAGGTGAAAAATTCATATAATCTTTTAAGGCAACATCCATAAAAGCAAATGGAAATATTTTTAAAGGTGTTTGTATTTCAAAATCTAAATCGTAAAAATAAAAAGGAGTGCAAGAACTAGCTCTAAAACCAACTACTTTAGCATAGCCCATAGTATAGTCTTCATTAATATCCAAGTCTATTAAATTTTGGTAGGTTTCAGGAATACTTAATCGTAAATAATGTTGACGTGAAAATGTAATAGGAGTGTTAATAATAGTTTCTAATCTTAATTTTTCCTTTTTCAACTTTTCCATATTTTTAAAAGTGAAATAAGATGGGTGCAAACCTATTTTAGCATAATCCGCTACTGATTTTATAACCGATTTAAACCTATTGTTTGAAGAAGATATGTTTTTATCAAAAGTAGTATAATCACCTATTAAAAAGAAAAACAAGGTATTTACATTGTATTCATTTTTAATATTTAAAAGTTCTTTAAACGTATCAAATGGATCTATATTAAAATTAAAAACTGTTAAAAATCTTTGCCAAAAATTAAACAATCTTAGTTTAAAAATATCATTTATAAACCCACCAACAGTTCTAACAATTCCTTTGTTTTTATATGCAAAAGCAACATCTATATCAATTGTTGAAACTAATTTAAATTCCCGATCTTCATAAGTATAATTTGGAAATTTTTCTTTTAATAATTCTAAAAACTTATACGCCCAAATATCTATAACAGGTTTTTCTATAAATCCATTTTTAACTGCTAAGCTCTCGTCAGCAGGAAAACGTTCATGAATATCTTGTACGTGCGGTAAATATTCTTCATATCTACTTATTAAATAAAATCCTGCTGCAAAAATATCAAATGGTATACTTGAGTTTTCTCCCGCAGGAAAAAAACAAGCTACATCATCCCACTGAGAAATATGTATATCAATATCATTAATTCCTTGTTCAAACAATAAATCGTGACTTCGTATAAAAAACTCTGAACCTAAAGCAGTTTTTGAATAGGTTATTTTTGGACCATTATGTGCTACAAACTCATTTACCTTAGTAGTAAAAGCTACAGGAATTTGTAATATTCTAACAAAATAATGTTTAAATATATAATTAAGCCGTGGTGTAATTTTATGAGTATAAACTAATAGCATTCATGTTTGGTGTTAGTAGTTAGTTAAAGGTTTATTACAAACCAACTAATCTCATTTCCCTAAAAATATTAGCCAATTCGTAATTCAAAATTACATTATATTTTTATCGGCAAAGCTAAAATACGCATTTTCAGTAATAATTAAATGATCTAGTACTTTTATATCTAATGTTTCACCTGCAAGCTTTAATTTAGTAGTTATTAACTTATCTGCATTGCTTGGCTGTAGTTTTCCTGATGGATGATTATGACATAAAATTAAAGCTGTTGCATAAATTTCTATTGCTTTTTTATACACCAACCTAACATCTACCAAGGTCCCGGTTAATCCTCCTTTACTCAATTGTTCCTTATAAAGAACTTTATTAGCATTATTTAAATAAATAACCCAAAATTCTTCGTGCTGCAATTCACCTATAAGAGGTTGCAGAATATTAAATACTGCTGCACTACTAGTTATTTTTGGTAATTCTAAAGCTTCTTCAAGCCTTCTTCTTCGTCCTAATTCTAAGGCAGTTATAATTGAAATAGCTTTTGCTTCTCCAATTCCTTTAAATTTTATTAAATCTGTAACGGCTAATTTCCCTAGTTTATTCAAATTATTATCAATGGAGGCTAAAATTCTTTTAGACAAGGCAACGGCACTTTCATTTCTACTTCCTGAACCAATTAAAATGGCAATTAATTCAGCATCAGATAAAGCTATTTTACCCTTTAAAAGTAATTTCTCTCGTGGCCTATCATCTTCAGCCCAAGATTTTATAGATGCCATTTTATTTTCATTACCCATAAACAATTTTTTTATCAAAGATAAGTGTAATATCTTTGTCTCAAATATTTCAACTCATGAAAATTATAATTGTAGGTGCAGGAGATGTTGGTTTTCATTTAGCAAAACTATTATCTTATGAATCTCAAGATATATACCTAGTTGATATGGATTCTGAAAAACTTGATTATGCAAGTAACCATATTGATGTTATTACTAAAAGAGGTGATGCAACTTCCATAAAACTATTAAAGGAAATTAATATTGATAATACAGATATTTTTTTAGCAGTAACTGAATCTCAAAATACTAATTTCACATTAGCTGTAATTGCTAAAAAATTAGGAGCTAAAAAAACCATCGCTCGTATTTCTAATCACGAATTTTCTCAAAACCCTGAAATTGATTTTGCTGAATTAGGTATTGATAGTATGATTTCTCCGGGTGAACTTGCCGCAGACGAGATTAAAATGTTACTCCATCAATCAGCTTTTAATGATTCCATTGAATTTGAAGAAGGTACTTTAAATATTTTAGGAAGTACTTTAGAATACAATTCTCCTTTAATAAATTTAAGTGTTCAAGAAGCTCGGGAAAAATTTTCAGATATTGATTTTATCACCATAGCCGTAAAGCCTGAAAATAGTGATGAAACTATCATACCTAGAGGTAATACCGTATATAGTGCCAATGATCAAATATATTTTTCAGCACCAAAAGAAAGCATAAAAAAACTCTATAAATTAATGGGTAAAACTCCTTTTGGAGTGAAAGATGTAATGATTTTAGGAGCAAGTAAAATTGGAGTTAAAGCTGCTAGAAATTTATGTGAAAGTAATTTTAATATTAAATTAATAGAATTAGATAAAACCAGAGCCAAAGAAGTTGCTGAAAAATTACCAAATGCCTTGGTAATAAAAGGAGACGGTAGAAATGTTGAACTTTTAGAAGAAGAACAAATTGCTGAAATGGATGCTTTTGTAGCGGTAACTGGAAATTCAGAGACAAACATTATGTCTTGTTTAGTGGCCAAATCTAAAGGAGTTAAAAAAACAATTGCCTTGGTTGAAAATATGGATTATATCAACATTTCACAAACAATTGGAATTGATACCCTAATTAATAAAAAATTACTTGCCGCAAGTGCTATTTTTAAACATGTGAGAAAAGGAGAAGTTTTAAAATTAGCAAATTTGCATAATGTAGATGCAGAAGTTTTAGAATTTAGAGTTAAAGAAGGATCACCTATAACTAAAAAACTAGTAAAAGATATTAACCTTACAAAAAAAGCTGTTTTTGGTGGAGTTATTAGAGATGGAATTGCATTAATGACATTTGGAAATTTTCAAATTTTAGCTGGTGACAAGGCTGTAGTTTTTTGCCTTCCAGAAGCTATTCATAAAGTTGAAAAATTATTTAATTAACTAATGAAACAGCTAAATATAAAAATTATACTAAGTTTTTTAGGATTAACTTCCATGCTTAATGGCGTATTTATGCTAATTGCTGTTCCTTTTAGCATTTACCACAATGAACCCGAACAATGGGGCATTTTAAAAGCAGGTATTTCAACCATTATATTTGGCTTTCTACTTTGGTTTTTCAATAGAAATGCAAAAAAAAGTTTACAAAAAAAAGAAGGCTATTTAATTGTTACATTAGGTTGGCTTATGTTAACTTTAACTGGTACTTTACCCTATGTATTTACAGAGTCAATACCAAATTATACAAATGCCTTTTTTGAAACACTCTCTGGCTATTCAACAACTGGGGCTTCTATTTTAACAGATATTGAATCCATGCCAAAAGGAATTTTATTTTGGCGAAGTGCAACTCATTGGATTGGTGGAATGGGAATTATTGTATTAACTGTTGCTATTTTACCAATGTTAGGTATTGGAGGTATGCAGTTATTTATGGCTGAAGCACCTGGACCTTCTGCCGATAAAATGCACCCACGAATTACAGAAACTGCAAAAAGACTATGGGGTATCTATTTCTTATTAACTTTTACAGAGTTTTTCTTACTTAAAGTTGCTGGTATGACTTGGTTTGACGCTATAAACCACGCCATGGCAACCATGAGTACTGGTGGTTTCTCTACTAAAAATGCAAGTATTGCTCATTGGAACGGTTCACCAATTATTCAATATATTATTATTGCATTTATGTTTATTGCAGGCGCAAACTTTGTATTAACTTATTTTGCATTAAAAGGAAGAATTCGAAAAGTTTTTAAAAGTGAAGAGTTTAAATTTTACTTTTTTGGAGTTATCGGTTTAACATTTTTAATCACCATTTTAATTATAAATTACCAAGATCCTAATTTGGTAACAAGTATAAACCATCCAAAACCATGGGGAGAAACAGAAAGTGCATTTAGACATGCAGCTTTTCAGGTTACATCTGTATTAACAACTACTGGTTTTGTTACTGCTGATTTTACCATGTGGAATTCATTTGCGACAATGCTAATGTTCTCCTTATTTTTTATCGGTGGTTCAGCAGGTTCAACAAGTGGTGGTATTAAAATTGTACGCCATATAATAATAATTAAAAATAGTTTTTTTGAATTTAAAAAATTATTACACCCAAATGCCATTATCCCTGTTCGTTATGATGGAAATGGTGTCCCAAAAAATATCATTTATAACATTTCAGCTTTCTTTATTTTATACATGCTAATTTTTATAATCAGCTCTATTATATTAACATTTTTCGGATTAGATTTTGAGTCAGCTATAGGTACTGCAGCTTCATCATTAGGGAATATTGGCCCAGCATTGGGTTCTGTAAGTCCAGTTGATAATTACGCACATTTATCTATTGGCGCAAAATGGTTTTGCTCATTTTTAATGTTAATAGGAAGGTTAGAGTTGTTTACTGTTCTAATTTTATTGACTCCGTTTTTTTGGAGAAAAAACTAAACTTACAAACCTAAAATTCGCTTACCTTCTTCACTTACCATTGTAGTATTCCATTCAGGGTAAAACACAACATCAATGAATATTGCAAAATCAGGATACTTTTGTTTAATGGTTTCAATAATATCCGTTTTTATAGTCTCACCTAAAGGACAAGCAGGTGTTGAAAATGTCATTACTATATTAATTTTCTTATTTCCATCATAATACAATTCGTAAATTAATCCTAAATCAACTATATTAATTTCAATTTCAGGATCCATTACATTTTTAAGTAATACCAATGTTTCCTCTTGAAATTGTTCTATCTGTTCTTTATTCATTTATTAATATTTTTAACTTTATGAAATATTATTTTTAACACGTTTATATTATACAAAATTGCAACAACCAAAAGTGAAAAACTTCCAATTTTAATTGCAATAAAATTCTTTAGAATTAAACCAAAGGCAAGACTCAAAATACTGAGTACATAAAAATAGAATTGAATTTTTGCTATTTTGTTTGAATACAATTCTCTAGGCAATGGTGTTTTGGTTTTTCCAACTAAATTTTTATACTTTTCTAACCAAACTATAAAAGGAAGTGTTTTATATGTTTGACCTAAAATCATGGTTGTTATAAATCCAAATATTATTGAAAATCCATAAAAAGTAGTTATTCTAAATAATAACTCATATTCAATTTTAAAAACAAGTATTAAAATTAAACTTACTAAAATTGGTAATATAATACTTGCTATAGCAAGCATGGTATATTGCATTCCTACATCTAATTTTTTTCGAATTCTCTTTTTATAAGAGTCATAAATAAACGAGATAAATGAAATGACTCCAATAACAATTACAGCCCAACAAATAATTGTGAGAATACTATTTGAAAATATGAACCAGTTTAAAGTTAAACACAATAACCCAACATTTATTAAAACAAAAGAAACAACTAATTTTTCTTTTTTTAATTGGTGTGAAATCAAAAACATGGGTATTAATGTAGATCCAACGCCAATTATAAGTGACAAAAACCAACCAATGGTACCTAATGAAGCATGAATTTTTAAATAGTGTAAATGAATTTCACTTAAAAAATTAAACTTAAAATTAAATGCAATTAGAGTCCCAACAAATTCGGTAATTACTAACCAAAAAATTGAGGCAATAATAAATTTTGATGAAATATTTTTATTTTCTGATTTTCTATATGATAATATTACGTTTATAATAAATAAGAAAAGAGACATAAACATGAATACCGAAGCATAAACAAGATGTGTAGTAAATGCACTAACCCAAAATGAATACGTTAAATACAAAACGCTTATTGCTGAAGTCCAAAAAGTAATTTTTGCCAATTTCTCACTATAAAGTGAAGTTTCAAAAACTACTGGTATAAGTTGGTAAAGCGCTCCAAAAACAATCATAGTTGCCCATCCTAAAACTGCCATATGAGTTATTGCAATAATTTTAGAATTAAAATATGCTTCTAATATATTAGTATCGGCTAAAATAATAAGTATTGCAACTATTAAAAAACAGAATCCACCAAATATGAAATGAGGAATTACAACACTACTATGTGGTGCATTATTTGTTTTTAAACCGTTCAAATTATTAAGCTTTAAAAATTAATAATTGTATATGGTTCTCAGTCTTTTTATTGTACAAAATTTCAAATTTTCTTTCTTCTAATTCAGGTAATAAAAACTGAGGAACTTTCTTATGTTCAACAAATAAAGCATTCCCTAACGGTAACATTTCTAATTCTTCTAAAATTGTTGTCATTGGTTCTGGCATATCTAAATTTCGAACATCAATTTGCTTTAACTTTCCAACAAATTGTTTGAATTTTTCATCAAAAGCTATATCAATTTTTTCTAATGAAGATTCAACTGAGCTTTTTAATTCAGTCGCTTTCTTAAAATAAGTATGTACTATTCCCTTCTCAGATTTCTCTATCCAAGTTATATAACCTTCTCTTTTTAATTTATTAATTAATGGAATTGGCTCAAAAGAATTTATAATTTCTAAGGTTTGTTCATTGCTTAACTTGTTAACAGTTTCCATTATTTCTTTAAAAGGATCGTTGCCTTTAGCAATTATTGGTCTAACGTCTAGACTAAGTAAATTGTGATTGTTCATTTGTATTGCTGTCTCTTATACACATCT
>SDWL01000487.1 GCA_004195315.1 Lutibacter sp. | reverse complement strand
AGATGTGTATAAGAGACAGCTATGAAATATCAAGCATGATTGAATCTATTGAGAATAATTTAAATAGAGGAATACAGCTATTAAAATGTATTTCTGATGAAGAATATAGCAACACTACAATAGCGCCATATTATTCAAGTATTGGTGGCCATATGCGACATATTTTAGATGTTTTTGATTGTGTTTTTGAAGGGTTAAATTCTAAAGATATTAACTTAATTAATAGAAAACGTAACGAATTGGTTGAAAATTATACCAAAAACGGAATTAAATATTTTGAAAAAATAGTAGCGGATTTACAAACTTTAAAAACGGAAGATTTTAATAAAATTGTGAAAGTTACAGATGATTTAGGGTTGGGTGCTATAACTGCAAATTACACTTTAGGTGCAATTTTGATTCAGGCTCATAGTCATGCAATTCACCATTTTGCTAGTGTTGGATATATGATAGCTCAATTAGGGATAGAATTACCAGATGATGCGTTTGGTTTTAATCCAACAACTCCAAGAGAGGGGAATTGTTAATTAGTGGTTAAATCATTTACCTCTTTTATATACTTTTTGTAATTAAAATAAATGTTAATTAGATATTTCAGGTTTGTAAAAGGTACATTATGTAATATGTTGTTTTTTACTCCAATAAGATATGCTAGTTTCCAGTGATTTTTTATTGCTTTTAAAGCATCAAAATAACTTCCTTTTGAAGTATCATAAATATGAGTAGGCTCAGAAATTATTCCATTTATTTCAATAATTTTTAAATTTTCACCTTTTATTAATTCATCAAAACTATTATATTTAATATCTAAGCGTCCATAATACCAACCTGTAATGCTATTGTTTAAACTATCTAAAAAATTTGTTAGTTCTATACTTATTAAATGGTTTCCATTAATAAATTGAGTGCCTTTAGAATGATTTCCAATAATATTTAGTATAATTTCTTCATTTTGAAGAGGAGTAGAGTAAAGGATGTCTTTATTTAATTCTGATATTAACTCTAAATAAATTTTTGCTCTATCATCATTTTCAATGAGTTCTAAAATTGATGATATACCGTTTCCAGTTACTGTTAAATATTTTTTTAGTGTAATTGAAGTTATTTTACCAGTTTTTTCTCCTGGAATTCTATGGTAAAAAATACCACACTCATTTTTATAATCAATAAATTCCTGAATTATTAAGTTTATTGAATTGTATTTTTGAATGTATTCATTAAGTTCTTTTTCTGAATTAATTTTTTTTACTAATAATCCTCTAAAGCCAATATCCTGTCTCTTATACACATCT